>JAGLSB010000439.1 GCA_023135955.1 Bacteroidales bacterium
ATCGTCCGAGACTATTAATATATTATTTCGGTATAGTGCTTAGGGTTCGGAATCAAAATATACTATCCCATTCTGACCAATCTTACAAAGAGTAATATATTAGGCATATTTCTGTTTTTCATTCTCCAGTTCCAGTTCAGAAATATAATATGCATCTTATATTATGCTGAATAAATCGATCGTCAAGCTTTTCTGTTTTTCTCATAACAGTTTTATTGGCTTTTTATTTTCGAAAAATTTTCGATTTCGAATTCACCAGCATTTACCCTTCTTTCAATCTCAATAAATACTCAAAGAGTTTTCCCTATATCTCTATAATCAATGCGAGTTGTGCAAATCTACCCTCATTTTATAGCGGTTTTAAGCTCAAAAATAATTTTATTGCCGGTGTTTTTTTTCTTAATAACTTTTTGTAGAGCTTGAACTAAATGTAAAAAAACTGTTAAAAAATGTAAAACAAATAAAAAAAGTATTGATTTTCTTTGGAAAATCAGTGTTATATTAGTAACATTACATATATAAAAATGATATAGATCAAAAAATCAAAGAAACTATATCAACAAAAAAGAAACAAAGACACGAAAGAGAAGAGATATATTATTTTGTATAAGAACAAGTGATGAGATTTCTGTAAAATATTAATTAAAATATATTATTATAAACTAGTTAAATTAAATCGTTAAACTATGAAAAAATTTAGTTCACTTTCGTTTTTCTTATTCGCACTATTAGCAATATTTGTTTTTAGTTGCGAAGGACCTGCTGGGCCTCCTGGAGCAGATGGTATAGATGGTATAGCTGGAGCAGATGGAGCAGATGGTACTAATGGCACAGATGGTACGAACGGCGTTGATGGAAATGCAGTTTGTTTAACTTGTCATAATGTAGCTGTTAAGACTGCTATTAGTGCAGATTATTATATATCTAGTCATGGAATAGGAGGGGCTGTAGGCTATGCAGGAAGCAGAAACGGTTGTGCTATGTGTCATTCACACGAAGGATTTGTCGAAACCCAGTTTACAGGATTGGACACTACAGCCACTGGTTTTGCTTTGCCGCAACCCATTCAATGTGCTTCATGTCATGATTTTCATGAGACACTTGATTTTGAAGGTGATGGAACTGATTATGCGCTTAGAGCCTCAAGTGCAGTTGATTTATTTGAGGTTCCTGGAACAACCATTGATTTCGAAGGAAGCAGTAATTTATGTCTTAATTGCCATCAGCCAAGAGATATAGCTCCAGTTGAAGATACAGTTTTAGTTGGACAATATGTTCTAACCAACACACGCCTGGGTCCCCATTATGGCACACAATCAACTCTCTTGGAAGGAATAGGTGGATATGAAGTAGCAGGTACTGTTGACTATCCAACAGCTTATTGGGCTCACAGAACAATGACCAGTTGCGTAGACTGTCACATGGTTTCATCAGCAACTGTAGGAGAAGGTGGACATACATGGATTCCTTCAGTAGATGACTGTGTTACCTGTCATTCCTCAGCAACAGATTTTGATGTAAATGGGAAACAAACCGAAATTGATGCATTGCATTTAGCATTGGAAGAAAAATTGAAAACAGCCGGACTATTAAGTGAAACAGGTTCTATTGTTAAAGGAACTTACCCCATTGATCAAGCCGGAGCTTTATGGAATTATAGGACTGTCTATTATGACCATAGTAAAGGAGTGCATAATTATCCTTATATATATGCTCTTCTTCAGAATTCAATAGAAGTTTTTAATTAAAATTTATATATCAGGTATTTTAAGTAAATGTATTTTCTTAGGTATTGTCTTTACTTTTTGTACCGTGTAAAAACTGAATACCCTCGGGCTTAGCTTGGGGGTATTCCTTTTTATAGTAATTTGTTATAGTATTATTTTTCAAATCTATCTGGATCCTCTGGGTATTCTAAATTCTGACTTTTATTATTACCAAGCTTGCAATATCAATTTCAAATTGCAACAGGTTAAGTTTTTCTTTAATGAAAATCGGATAAATTTTCATTAAAGTCTGTGCAATTTTCTTCTTATTTCTTTTCCAGTCACATAGCATTCTAAACACATTTTATATAGAAAGAAAGAAAATGAACCTTAATAGATATCATCATTATAATAAGAAAAACCGTATAAAAAACGAATAAAATACGAATAAAAATATTTATAGCTCTATATCACTTCTAAATAGAAAGATTCGAGTTATCCTATCTGAATCAAATAGAGAGGAGTTTTGAATTTGAGGTATGGATACCAAAGGGACAAATCTTCTTTAAGAGGATATTCTATTCCACACGAAAAATATTTGAATTTGCTAGCAGTTTTTATTGCCATTTTTACATTAAGGGTATATGATGGGAGTAAGTGATTACGTTATTGCGTGATTCATTTCTCAATTATGCGTATATTCAAGATGGTGAGATGTGTACTCTGGTTGAATTATGCTGATAGTTTGATGATTTGTGAGGATGGGTTTTGCGGTTAAGTTTTTTTTAGAGAGTTCAATTATCAAGTATCTGTTATTACTCCCCCTTTTAAAATTTACAATTATGCTGGTAAAAGTAAATGCGAGTTCAGTGCATGGAATTGATGCCACTACAATCAGAGTTGAGGTAAATGTAGCTCAGGGTGCTAAATTTTTTATTGTGGGATTAGCAGATAATGCCGTAAAGGAGAGTCAGCAAAGAATCGACTCTGCCTTAAAAAATAACGGTTTCTCGTGGCCTGGGAAAAGGATTGTAGTTAACATGGCTCCTGCAGATATCCGAAAAGAAGGATCAGCTTTCGATCTTTCCATAGCTATCGGTGTTCTAGCTGCATCGGATCAGATTAAAACTGAGAAGTTGTCAGATTTTGTTATGATGGGCGAGTTGTCTCTGGATGGATCTTTACAGAAAGTTCAGGGAGTATTACCTATGGCATTGAGAGCCAGGAAAGATGGCTTCAGAGGACTTATACTTCCCTCAATGAATGCATTGGAAGCTGCGGTTGTAGAAGATCTGGAGGTTATTCCCTCCGATAACCTAATGGATGTTATAAGTTTTCTCAATGGCAGTTTGGATATCAGACCCCTTAAGGTAGATGTAAAACAAGAATTCCAACATAAAGCTAATCGATTTGACAACGATTTTAATGAAGTAAAAGGTCAGGAGAATGTAAAGCGAGCATTGGAAATTGCTGCGGCTGGTTTTCATAACTTAATTATGATTGGGCCTCCAGGAGCCGGTAAGACAATGCTGGCCAAAAGATTACCTACAATATTACCGCCACTTACCATAGACGAGGCATTGGAAACAACGAAAATTCATTCTGTTGCGGGAAAGCTGAGTAGGGATAATTCTTTGATGAAAGTCAGGCCATTTAGAAATCCTCATCATACAATTTCAGACGTCGCCCTCGTTGGCGGAGGTAATTATCCTCAACCCGGAGAAATTTCCTTAGCTCATAATGGTGTATTGTTTCTAGATGAATTGCCTGAGTTTAAAAGGAATGTTCTTGAAGTTATGCGTCAACCGCTCGAAGATCGTTTGATAACCATATCGAGGGCAAAATTCACGATTGAATATCCAGCAAGCTTTCAAATGATCGCTAGTATGAATCCTTGTCCTTGTGGGTATTTTAATCACCCTGAAAAAGCTTGTGCCTGTGGACCCGGACTAGTAAAGAAATATTTGAATCGGATTTCCGGACCCTTAATGGACAGAATAGATATTCATATAGAGATTGTTCCTGTTCCTTTTCGGGATCTGAGCGAATTAAGAGAATCTGAGCCTAGTGATAATATCAGAAAACGAGTAATTACTGCCAGAGAAATGCAAACAAAAAGATTTCAGAATAGTGTAGGAATTTATAGCAATGCACAGATGACCACCAAATTAATTAGAAAGTATTGCAATCTTGATGAAGCTTCTGCAATGATACTGAAAAACGCTATGGAAAAACT
>JAGLSB010000044.1 GCA_023135955.1 Bacteroidales bacterium
TTCTTTTGTAATATCTGAGGAATTAACAAATTGAATAAAATCAGATTCATTTACTTCTTCAGCTCCAAATAGAGGAATATAAAATACCGAATTCCTTTCTGAACGGGCATTTATATCCATGAACAAATTCTTTGGAGGACCTGAAAAATTTATGATTCCTCCAGCAAATACTTTTCCGTAAAACATTTGATTATCAAATTCATTTGTATTAAGGAATGAGAAGTTTTCGGTCTCAAAATTCAGGTTTAGATTATAATCTTTAAGATTCCGGCTGGTAATAATTCCATTTAATTTTCCTTCATTAGCATATTCATCCACAAGACCTATATCCTCGAATAGAAAATTATTATTAGAAATCTGGACCTTATCTGATAATGAATATCTTGTTTTCAGGTAGTTTACATAGAAAGAGGTTTTGAAAAGGTCAATTTCTCCATTCAGGACAGGTTTATTCATTTCACCTTCAAGTCTTAAGGTTCCAGAACCAAGGCCTTTAACATCAGATACTAGTTTTTTTGTAAGGGGCTCAAAAGTAGAAAGACTTATTTTATCAAAATCAATATCGAATCCAATATTTTTATTTGAAGGATTATAGAATCCCTGGAGATGCAGAATCTTGCTATTGCCTTTTATACTACTGGCAAGAAATTGAACACTTTTCGATAAATTATCCCACGAAGCCTGCAATAAAGCGTTCCCAAGATTTTCTTTATTTATCTCTAAGGAATTAATGCTAAGATCTGTCATTACAATCGGTTGAGAATAAGCTGAGGACAAACTTGCAATACCTGTTGTTATTCCTTCAAAATATAATTTCTCTGATTTTGAGAAATTATTTAGTGTTGAAATCTGGAAATTCTCAACCAATAAATCTAGTCTGTCTTGTTTATTTTCAGTAATTGCACCATTTAACAGGAATCCCTGATTCTTGTTATTTAAACTGAAAGAATCTATTTGTATTGATGTAGAATCGACATGGAGGAAACTATTAGGCATATCCCAGACTGTGTCACTGAAAATTATGTAGGATGGAAGTAATTCCAAATCAAAGATTAAATTATTACTTTGATCATTGTTTGATAAACAGGCAAGCATATCAATATCTCCTACATATTGTACCGTATCACTATTCTTCCAATTAAGTTGTAGAGAAAGGCTATCATTGGCAACTATGGATTTAAGTTCTATATTCTCCAAAGAAAGCTCATCGTTTATTTGAAAGTTATCTGCCAATGCATTGAAGCTGTAATTCAAAGAATCACTTATTGCATTCAAACGAATATTCTCCCATTTTTTATCCTTTAGACCGGCCATTGGGAAGTTAGCATCGAAAAGTGTAGAGAAAGATTCAGCATCGTAATTACCTGATATTACAGAATTATTGCCAATCTCGAAATTTCTTGTAAAAAAACGTATAACTCTGTTAGCACTTTTTAGTCGAATATTATATTCAAATTTATTCTGATCAACACTCATGGCAATATCCATACTGTCTTGTGAGAGGGAAGGTAAGTAATGATTAGCAAGGCCTGTAAATGATTGATATAAAGTGCTAAAGCGATATTTTCCGCAAATATCAGCATCAAGAATATCAGATCTGATAATTAGTCCGGAAGAGTCTGGAGAATTCTCAGCAATGATGCTAAAATCATAAATCTGCAATTGTTCTTCGGATCTCTGGAAAAAAGAATTAATTAGTTTTACTTCCCCATTAATATTATCGGGTTCAAGACCTGAAAAATTTGATGTTAATAGAAAAGAAGCAAAATAGCTTGGGTCTGATTTATTAATATTCAAATAATATGGTCTGACTCTTATTACGTCAGCCGTAAAGTCAAATACAGGAATATCATCTGCAAAATCAACTTTTCCCATAAAGTCCAATTTAATATTCGGATCATCCAAACTAAAAGAGCCATCGAAAATTCTGTTGCTTAGGTAGCCTGATAATTTAATATCACGATAGATATAATTATAAAAATCAAGACTGTCGATAATTCCAATTAGATTTGCAGAAATATTGGCTTTTTCAATTGAGCCATCGACCATAGCCGACATACTTAGATTCCCAAATAAATTATTTTCCTTAATTAGCTGTCCAATTGCTAAAGATTGAGTTTTAACCTTCCCCTCAAAACTAAGTCCCCCATTTGATGAAGGAGTAATTTGAATATCGGTAGATACTTTTCCAATATCTGTTTCAAGCATTCCATAAGCTACAAAATCATCAAGGTAACCGGTGAACTTCCCTGTATATCTAATTTCACCAAGTCCCTCAAGTCTTTCTGGAACAGCCAGAGAATAATTGTTAATAAAATTAATATCTTCAATATCGCTAAGATGAGTCTGGAAATGATCAATGTCAAAATGCATAAAAGTTTCATCAATATTTGGTAATCCAATGATATTGAAACCACCTTTAAAACCACTGTAGTTTTTTGATGCAAGAAAGATTTTTTCACCACTTAAATCATTAATTCTTCCGGATATTAATCCTGTGACCAGAACCCGTTCATTAATATTCTTAAAGATAGGTGAAAAGTATCCAAGATCTGTCAAACCAAAATAACTTGATCTAAAATTAAGATTAAGATTAATTTTTTCAGTAAAATTTTCAAAATCGGATAAAGCGCTAAAACTCATTGATATATTATTCGCGCTAATCTCAGAGTGATTTGTTTCCAAAAATACATTTGAACATTTAATATGTCTTTTACTAATACTTACTGCTGCCCTCATTCTGGTCATTTCTAATCCGGAACTTTCTATGAAGTTCATCTTGCGCAGCATAAAGTTCACAGTATCTCCCGAGAAATGTATATTGCTTAACTGCGATTCGAAATTAAAAAGTCTTAGGTTATGTAAATCAAGGTCACCTTTCAACTTTCTTTTTTCAGGGGTTTTAATGTTTACTACAGAATTATTAAATCCAATTGATTCAAAACTAAGATTGAGCCTCTCGCCGTTCCTTGTTTTGTTTTGATTTTTTAATGCATCAATAATAAATTTTAAATTATTGATTCCAGTTGTATCCTTACGAATATGTATATCTGCTTCAGTAAAATCAAGTCTCTTTACAATTGCAATATTTTTAGATCTATTGAACTTGCTAAAAATTAGTTTTGCTTTCTTTGCATATAATAAAGTATCGCCAAATTGATCTTCAATATAAAAATCCTGAATCAGAAATCTATTAATAAAGGTTACAGATACGTTATCAATACTTATATAAGTGTCTAATTTTTCTCCTAACTCAATTGTGAGAAAGTTGGTTAAATAACTTTGGATTTTATTATTTTGAAGAAATAATATGGCTGTAGCAGGCACTGTTAATAGTGCAAGCAGAACAATAAGTGATATTTTAATGAATTTTCTGATTCTCTGAATTTAATTATGTAAAAAAACAAAAAAAAGTTTAACTTTTAAACTAAAGATATCCCCTATGCACAGCCCGAAGATAAGGAATAGAAAAATAATAAAAACGGGGGGGCTAGTATTCTGTTTTAGAGTGCCATCTATGAATATATTATCTTAATACTAAATTATAACAGCTAAAATCATACCAGTATTATAATAATTAGGATAATCTGAGGCACTATACTTGAGAATTTTCAATTTCTAATTACTTTTGCCTAACAACACTTCGTTAAATGGTGAATAATGAATGAGAGAATAATGAATTAAATTACTGATAATAAGACTTTTATAAAAACACAATCAATAATCGCAACACTCTTTATGCCAATAGATTACAAAAGTTTAACGGACTATTA
>JAGLSB010000440.1 GCA_023135955.1 Bacteroidales bacterium
CAGAGTTCATCTCGTAATCACTTACAAGGGAAGGAGTTGATATATAATGAAGCTATTAATGTGTGTTTCTCCTGTGAATTTTATAGCTACCTTGTTTCCAAAAACATCACATTTTTTCCCTATCTTTGCGCTATAATTTTAAGCTATGGCTATTCCAAGAATATTTAGAATCCCGCGTCACAGACAGTTCAATTACCAGCCATTTTTCTACAATAAGAACCGCGAAGAAAGAGAGGCGCGTAATAAGGAAATCGCAAATGAATTGGGATTAGAAAATAATAAGAATTCTGAGTATCAAACAGGAATTCGTAGAGGCTCCATGCGTCATTATATAAAATCCCAGAAACGCTCAAAACGCAATTCTACTGTACGCCTGGTACTTATCTTATTGGTTCTCTTATTTGCAGCTTATCTTCTTCTTTATCAATAAACAATGGCTGACATTATTAATTTGCTACCCGATGCTGTCGCCAATCAGATTGCTGCCGGTGAAGTTATTCAACGTCCCGCTTCTGTAGTAAAAGAACTGGTTGAGAATGCTGTAGATGCAGAATCAACTATTATTACCGTAAATGTAAAAGATGCTGGTAAAACTCTTATCCAGGTAGTCGATAATGGAAAAGGAATGTCAGAAACAGATGCCAGACTCTGTTGGGAAAGGCATGCAACATCTAAGATAAAAGATGCACTTGATCTTTTTTCAATCCAAACAAAAGGATTTAGAGGAGAAGCACTTTCTTCTATTGCTGCCATTGCAGAAGTTGCACTTAAAAGCCGTGTTAAAGACAATGAGCTAGGCATACACATAAAAATCAGCGCATCTGAGATAATTTCAAATCAACCTGTCGCTTGTTCAATTGGATCCAATTTTAGCGTTAAAAATCTATTTTTCAATATCCCTGCCCGTAGGAAATTTCTAAAATCAAATTCTACAGAATTAAGGCATATCATAAACGAATTTAATCGTATTGCACTGGCACATTGTAATATAGAATTCAATTTGTTTCATAATAATTCCCAGGTTCTAAATCTACCTGCATCCAATTGCAGACAAAGAATATTAAATATTCTGGGCAAAAGCCTAAACCAAAGCCTTATCCCAATAGATACCGAAACTACTCTGATTAATATCAAAGGATTTATTGGAAAACCGGAATTTGCAAAAAAGACATTCGGGGAACAATTTTTCTTCGTAAATAACAGATACATTCGACATCCATATTTTCATAAAGCAGTAGTTCAGGCTTATGAAAATATAATTTCATCTGATTCAATTCCCTCCTATTTTATATTCTTTGATATCGATCCAAATAAAATTGACATCAATATTCACCCCACTAAAACAGAAATAAAATTTGAGGATGAGCCCGCAATTTGGCAAATATTAATGGCTGTAGTAAGAGAATCGATAGGCAAAAATAATCTTTCGCCTACACTAGATTTTAGCATCGAGGGTGTAGTAGATATACCGGTCTTAAAAAGAGACACGGAAATAAATGCTCCCAAAATAAATCTGAATCCCGGTTATAATCCCTTCGATAACGAAAAAGATGATAATGTAAACATTCATAAACATATAGAAGCTGAACGAAAAGAAAACTGGCAGGCTTTGTTTGAATCGGGATCCGGGTCTCAAAATGATAAGAACTCAATCTTTGGTAATGAGGATAGATCAATGAATGATGGTCCCCGTTTACTCCAATTTAAAAATAAATATATTCTGAGTCCGGTTAAATCAGGCCTCATGATAATCGATCAAAAAAGGGCTCATGAAAGAATTATTTATGAAAATACAATGCGGGTAACAACTAGCGGACAAGTAGTGGAGCAAAAAACATTATTCCCTGAAACAATCGAACTAAATCCTTCAGATTTCGTTCTTTTTAAAGAACTTGAAGCAGAATTTAGAAAAATTGGTTTTGATATCAGGGAATTTGGAAATAACTCTATTATCGTTCATGGCTTACCAGATACTGTCAAATATTCTGATATTAAAGACCTGATTGAAGGGATCTTCCAGAATTATAAGTCAATAGGTATTATAAATGCTGACAAAATACATGAAAATTTGGCAAAATCCATGGCAAAAGCTAGTGCAATTCCTTATGGCAAGGTTCTTGAGTCTCAAGAAATGCGTGAATTAACCGATTCGTTATTTGCATGTGGAAATCCGAATCTATCACCCTCGGGAAGAAAGATTATCAGCATTATTAGAACCGAGGATATAGAAAAAACACTTTAATTGAAATGAGTACATTTTTTGATCGTATGGGAACGACACCGCCTGTTGTTAAAAATCTTTTAATCATTAATGGTTTAATGTTTCTTGGGCTTTTTGGATTTGAATCGGCTTTTGGAATTGATCTAAACCGGGTACTTGGATTATTTTATTTTAAGTCCCCATATTTTGAACCATATCAGATTGTAACTCACATGTTTATGCATGGCTCCATAACTCATATTTTCTTTAATATGTTCGCTTTATGGATGTTCGGCAGAGTATTAGAGCAAGTATGGGGAAGTAAACGATTCCTGATTTATTATTTTGCTACCGGCTTAGGGGCCGCTTCTCTGCATATGCTGGTAAATCATATTACATTAGCTCCAGCTCTAAAACAAGTGATTGAAGCCTATGGAATTGAAAACTTCGACGAAACAACGATCAACCAATTGCTCAATACAGGTACCCTAATTGCTCAAAAAGTCGGCATTGGTCTTTATGTCCCTACCGTTGGGGCATCAGGTGCAGTATTCGGACTTTTACTTGCTTTTGGAATGCTATTCCCAAATACCAGACTGATGTTGCTTTTCCCTCCTATTCCAATAAAGGCTAAATATTTTGTTATGGGATATGGAGCAATTGAGTTATATCTTGGGTTAACACAACCGGGATCAAATGTAGCTCACTTTGCTCATCTGGGAGGAATGTTATTCGGATTTCTTCTCATCAAATACTGGAAAACCAATTCTTCTAATTTTTATTAAGAACTAATTCTAGTATGAATATCATAGAAGAAATAAAAGTTTCATTTAAAACAGGGAATAACCTGACCAGACTAATTTATGTCAATCTTGGCATCTTTTTATTTCTGCAAGTGGTTATGATCTTTTCGAGATTATTTGGTAATGATCAGCAAATATATACCTTAATTAAATTTATTGCAGTTCCTACCCATTTGGAAGTACTTGTTACGAGACCATGGACTCTTTTCAGCTATATGTTTACACATAAAGACTTCCTCCATGTACTCTTTAATATTCTATGGTTATACTGGTTTGGCCGTATATTTTTGTCCTATTTTTCTGAGAGACAGCTCATCAGCGTATATATTCTTGGAGGTATTGCCGGAGCATTATTATACATAATTTCTTATAATATTTTCCCCGGACTACAGGCACAAGCACTTGATTCATATGCTTTGGGGGCTTCTGCTTCTGTAATGGCAATTGTAATTGCTGTGGCCTTTTTGGTGCCAGATTATAAGATATATATTGTTTTGATTGGTCCTGTAAGAATTATATATGTTGCATTAATTGGTTTTGTTCTTTCCTCTTTAGTCGATTTCTCAGTGAATACAGGAGGTAAAATTGCTCATATCGGTGGCGCAGCATTTGGGTATTTATACACCTACAAATATAACCGGGGAAAAGACATCAGTATTTGGTTTTCTCAATTTCTTGACAAACTGTTTTCTCTTTTTAAAAGAGAAAAAAAGATGAAGGTTACCCATAAGAAACCGGTTACAGATTACGAGTATAATAAACAAAAAAACAGTCAACAAAAGGATGTTGACCGTATTTTAGATAAGATATCAAAACAAGGCTACGAGAGTCTTTCTAAAGAAGAGAAAGAGATTCTATTCAAAATGGGGAAATAAGGTTTTTCATTTTGCAAGAATTTTAACTACCTTTCTTATATTTCAAAAAATAGATTATTGAAAAGATTTGTTTACCGCATATTATTAATTAGTAATTTCTTAGCATCAGGTTCGCTTTTGCTGTCTTATGCTTCCACATTTATATCGCCTGCTTTTTTCTGGCCTTTTGCTTTTTTCGGACTCATTTACCCTTATTTATTAATTCTGAATTTTATCTTTTTGATTTTATGGTTGGTAAAATGGAAAAAGGCTGTTCTCATCCCTCTGATTGCAATAATCCTCGGCCTGAATCATATTTATCATGCAGGACCTGCACTGAGAATAAAAAGAGATTTGCATGAAAAGAAAGGCGATGATCTTAAAAT
>JAGLSB010000441.1 GCA_023135955.1 Bacteroidales bacterium
AAGAGAAGGGTCTATTCACAACTTGGGTGTATGCTATAACAAAAAATGAAGCGATTTTGCATTTTAGAAACAAGGCAAAAGCGGATGTGCCATTTGAAGATTTTTGGAATTTGAGATATGAGAATGGAATAGAAGAGAAAGAGTTGTTTGGAGAAAGATTAGAGAAGGTTTATGAAGGTGTTGAGAACTTGGAAGGAGATCAAAAGGAAATATTTATAGAAAAGTATTACAAAGGAAAGAAGATTAAGGACATTTCAATAGAAAGGGGGTTGAATGAGAATACTGTAAAATCAAAACTCAATTATGCTAGAAAGAAGATAAAAGTCATAATGTCCTGAATATCTGTTTTATAATCTACAAAAGGTTGTGTAGATTATAAAAAAATATTATATTTGTAATGAAGAAAGGGTTGCGCGAACAACCCTTTCCCGACGGTAAGTTCAGTACTCTACCACAGATGAGATGGTTTCTGTACTAACACTGTATATGCTTGCAGTTTCCCGCCTTAAAGATGGGAGATGACCCATCCAGAAAAATAATTGTAAAGGGACTACGTAGTCCCTTTTATTTTATATAGATAACCATCTTTTATACTCTTAAACTTTTCTGCGTCTATCAAACCATTACGAAAATTTTTTGAAAGTTTAGCTTTAATAGCTGTGTGTACAGTCGATTCCTTTATGTTTGGATTTACCTTTACTGCAAATTCAGCGACAGTCAAAGATTTAGCTTTACCTCCCAATTTACCAAGAAGATAGATAGAGTAATCCTCCCAGCTTTGTTTACCTTTTGGGAGAACGATATTATCATCAATCTTAGATGGGATAACCTCATTGACATCTTCACTATCATCATCATCATCATAAGCTCCTATAAGTACACGAATTGCATCTAGTTCTTTTTCAAGTTCTTTTTCGCGTAACTCTAATTGTTGTATTAATTTCTTTTGACTCATCACGAAACATTTAAATTTAGAATATAAAATTCTTTCATTACAAAGGTATGTATAAAAGAGTAATAAACAAATCTTTTTTCTTATTTTAATGTTGTATTATTGCAGAAACCTGCTAAATAGCTAAAAATAAGCCATATGAAAATTACTATAATTATTTATTTACCTACTTTATTGATAATAATATACATACAATTAATACTAAAAAGAATGTAAAAGAATACGATATATTATAAAATATTATGAAAGAATGCCATATAGTATGAAGAATGTATAAGATTTATGCGATAATAATTGGTTTTGAAAGCGTCAGCGAAAGAGTGGAAGCACTAATGCAGGGAGAGGAATCATTAATCATGTGTAAGAAATCACAAAACAATCAGGATGGAACTCTCAACATAAAGTCTGGATCACATAACAAGCCGGATGGAACTCAAAACATGAAACCAGGATTACTCAACCCGCCGAATGGAACTCTAAACATGAAGACTGGATTACTCAACAAGCCGGATGGAACTCTGAACAAGCCGGATGGAACTTCAAACATGAAATCTGGATCACTCAACAAGCTGGATGGAACTCTAAACATGAAGACAGGATTACTCAACAAGCCGGATGGAACTCTGAACAAGCTGGATGGAACTACAAACATGAAATCTGGATCACTCAACAAGCCGGATGGAACGCTGAACAAGTCGGTTGAATTTCCAAACATGCGGTTTAAATCTTTATACAATAAGTTTCGAACTCATAACAGGAAGAATGCAACACTAAACAAGACTGAGAATTCACTAAATAACCCCCATGAAACATTAATCGAGGATGCAAAAAATCTTATTGGGCTTGAGGAAAAACTCTGTACCGATATTAAAACTATAACTAATGATGTAGATTTTCTGAGTAAGTCAATGTCTGGTATAATGAAGCATGGGGAGCCATTGAATATGGGGGAGTATGCATTCAGAATTTCAGTTAAGCATGTTCGTTAAGGCATGAGCTGTTGCCTGAAGGTAAAAGAGACCCGTACAGCCTGTCCCGAATTAATTTCGGGATACGTGGTGTGAGAGGTGCTCCGGTGGGCTATTGGCCTAGCGGCAGCCTACGATTGGAGGTCGTTGTTTGATGTCATAAAACCTCGCCCCGTAATCATACCAATACTATTTCTGACAAAATCCTTCTTCAAAGAACACTTCTGATATTAAAAATAGTAATTATTTTTGATTGTGACTCACAGTAATTAATTAAAGTCTGTTTTATGTTTTGAGTTTATTTTATTCTCCCTTTCCATAATTTCGGACTTCTTTTCATATGAAGCACTGCAAAAACAAGGACCTTGTTTTCTGACTCAATTCTGTAATAAATTATGTAAGGAAATCTCTTCGTAATGGCTTTCCTAATTCCTTTATATTTATCTTCAAAATGATAAGGGTTTTGCTCAATAAGGTGTTTTACGTTCTCCAGAGCAATAAATAATTCATCTCCCAGACCTTTCTTTCTTTTTTCATACCAAGTAATTGCTTCAAGAATATCCAAGTGAGCTTCTTTTCTAAATTCTACTTCATATTTCATAGAATCTTCTTAACGCTTTTTTTTACCTCATTCCAGCTAACTGTCTCTTTTGGATTTTTCTTATGAGCTTCAAGGCGTTGATCAAGAATTTTTTTATGCTCTTCACTAATTTCAGAAACTTCAGTTTCACTTGCAATACTGTCCCATATCGTCTGAACTAAATGTATCCGCTCATTAACGCTAAGTTTCAATATGTTTTTAATTTCTGTCATTGTTCAATGATGTTTTCATTTATACAAAAATAGTGATTAATCTTAACTTTTAGATTGTTTTATAGTGAATTAACGCTTAGCTTCAATCGATGAACTCATTCATATGGGTAACGATATTCCCAAAGAGATCAGTCTGGAAGATAAAACCACTGTCGAGCAGGTAAAACTAATCCAGAAACCAGACTAGGAAGAAAAAAGTAGAGTCCTTTAAATGATTGAAACCTTCCTGACCAAAAAGAAATTCAAGGACCTTTTCAATAAGAACACCGCTGCTCTATAAGCAAAAAACCGGCGTGAGACCGGGTTTTAAAACTTCAGATTCTATCTAACTTAAGCTATATTTTCCCTTTTTCAATTTTGTTTATTTCTCCCCTGTCATTAATACTATAGCTTTCGATACTGTTTATTAAATTAGTCCTTCCACTCTCATCTAACGTAAGTTTTTCGTATGATATGGTTATTCCTAGCTTCTTAGTAATGCTTGACTTAAAAGTTAATTCATCGCCAATACTCCCTTGTATCGGCAGAGTATCAATCATTTGTTCATTATGAAAGACTGCTATAACACATTCCGATTTTTGCTTCGAAAAATCAAATGGCAGATATGAGCGAAAATAGAGGATTGCTTCAAGATCATTGCTTATTACAAACCTACATCCCGTATTATAATAATAGTCATTAGTGTTCTTCCAAACATCTGCATCCAATTTCAATATTTCAGTTACTTCGGTTTCTGTCAAATTACTAGGGTCATTTGCAGATCTATCACTACAATCGTGAGGAATACTTAATGGCAACTCTTTTATTGGAAACTTCTCTACAAAATCTTCATAGAAGCTTTTCTGTCCTGCACATGATGTGGTTAAGGCTCCCAAAATAATCGCTGTAAACATCAATATCCTTCTCATAATACAGCTATTTATTCCGTCTTACTGTAGTGACAACCACAGTTAAGGTTAGGTTATTCATGTGTGTGCCAGTAAGCCTTCCATTGCTGTTGGACAATGTTCGAGCAGAAGAGGTTCCTTTGGTTCGATGTGCTGTACCTGGGTCCAAGTAATTATACGTTGTGGAGGTAACTTGACCATTAGATAATTGCTCTGTTTTACCTCTGACTACGATAAAATGATCTGTTCTTTGATCTGCATTACCAGGATGTCCATCTCTGTAATCTACGCCAACTATCAGAGGCTCTCCGTTTTCTAAAGTATTGTTAATCGTTTTAATACCTTCCTGGGCATTTGCAGACGCAGCTCCAGCTCTACCTGTTTCAGTGCCTTCTGTAATTAAAGTCTCATTAGCTCTTCCTGCAGTTTCAACAACTTCATTCTCTAACATGGCAGCACTTGCCTTATAACAATTCCCGTATTCATCTGTTTGGCTGGTTTCCCAGCTGGAATTATCTGCAGTATTTGTAGTCAGGGAAGACGCTTCGTTTTGTGTATAGGTGATCGAAAGGCCATCTCCCATATCATGAGTATAGTTCGCTTCAATATTTGTGTGACCTTCAATGTCATCACTCCCTTCTTTCCACATTGTTGCAGATCCGTCCTCGGTAGTGTACCAGGTCATTCCATCAGGATCTATTCTGATGATTGGGTTTCCGCCAACATACTCGTAAGGTGAAAGGGAGCTGTATTTTTCAGCCATAGGATCCATCACATGCCAACGTCCTAAACTCGGATCGTAAAACCGTGCCCCGTAATCATACCAATTTACGCCCTGTTTTTGCAGTTCCGCAGAGTTCCATACGCACCTCAAAAAAGGTTCATTAAATTCGATATGTGCAAGTTTCATGCATCCCATGAACATAAAAGTAGCATTTTTTTCTTTTAATTGAAGAGTTTTAATTGAAGATTTTTTCAGTTAATTCAGTTAAAAGAAAAAAAGATCAGGAGGGATCCGGGAAGTTGCAAGCTGTCGTTCTCTGTAGTTCCCCCCTCCCTGCCACTCCCTTTCAGCTTTAACATAATAGCTTCTTATAGTACAGCCTATTTTTCAGCGGTATTTTTTATTGTTTTCGGCAGTCCTATAAGGCTATTATGTTAAGCACGTTCTCGCCCTTTCGTTCCTCAAGGCCTGCGCTCCGTGCCCGCCTCCAGTCCATGGCAGGGAGGGGGGAAGGTAGTGCCAGTTTTGAAGATCCGGTTTTCAATTATTTCAATTAAAAGAAAAAAGCCCCGGATTGTTTAAACAGAGCTGTTCATTTTAACTGCTTAGGCATCCGTCAAAGCCAGGGTGAGAAGGCAAGGTTTTTGGATTAAAAATTTATACCCATTGCCCTTTCGTAGCTTCAGCGAAGGAGGGCACAAAAAATAAGCAATAACAAATAAATTTTTCATTCAAAACCCTTTAGGGCTTGACCTTGCGCGCGCTGGCCGGTGGCTTTATCTTTGCGCTAAGGGGTTTAAATGATTGTGGTGGAGTCGGGTAAGGTCGTGCGGCTA
>JAGLSB010000442.1 GCA_023135955.1 Bacteroidales bacterium
TGTTAGTTGAACTAGTCCCGAGTATCCTCTCGGGATCTTGGTGTGCTTCCCGATAGCTATCGGGAGTGATGGTGTGATGAGATTTTTGAATCCTACGAAAAACTAAGCTTATTGAGAGCGTAGCCGAAACAAACCGATTTTGTAAATAAAAACCCAATGCTAAAAACCTGTCCAAAATGCAAAAACTCGTTTACTTGCAGTGGTGGTTCAGATTGCTGGTGTGAAGATGTTCAGATTCATAAAAGAGAGATGATCGTGATCATGGAAACTTATAAGGATTGTCTATGTCCAAAATGTTTGGAAGGATATAGCGAAAAATGAAACTCCTCGCAGCAAGCTGACGAGGTATCTCAATGGAATATTTTATTTTCCATACGCACCAAGGTGCGAGGAATATTACCCTTGAGATCCCTCGACTACCGCTCGGGATCAGTACTGAACCAAGTTCAGCATAAATTCGGCTAGATGATTTTGATTACAAAATCATAATCTCACTGATTTAAAATACATCTGGTTTTTAGAAATCTCCGAAACCGCATTATTCTTACTTCTCCTGTCAAAACTTTTCATATCTTAGGCCTTTTATTTTTTTCAACTATGCCACAAACACAAAAGAAATCTTTTCTCGACAAACTTCTGAATATTGTAGAAAAAGGAGGGAATGCCCTTCCCCACCCTGCTACTTTGTTTGCAATTTTTGCATTAACAACACTTTTACTTTCAGCCCTTGCTTCATGGCTTAATTGGTCAGGTATTCATCCTGCAACCGGAGAAATCGTAAATACTGTAAACCTTCTCAGCAAAGAAGGTATTCATAGAATAATGCTTGAAGTAGTTAATAACTTCACAAGTTTTGCACCCCTGGGAATTGTACTTGTAGCTATGCTTGGAATTGGAATAGCTGAGCACAGTAATCTTATTTCTGCTGTGATTAGATTAATGGTGATTTCTTCACCAAAAAAAATACTAACATTTGTAATAGTCTTTACCGGCATTCTATCCAATGCAGCAAGCGATATTGGCTATGTTTTATTAATCCCTCTTGCCGGAGTAATCTTTAAAGCTGTTGGAAGGCATCCTATTGCAGGTATGGCAGCAGCATTTGCAGGTGTTTCCGGTGGCTTTTCTGCAAATATAATTCTTGGCACTATAGATCCACTTCTTGCCGGACTTAGTGAAGAAGCAGCAAAAATTGTTGATCCAACTTATCATGTAAATCCTACAGCAAATTATTATTTTATGATAGTTTCAACCTTCATGGTTGCTATTGTGGGAACAATAATTACTGAAAAGCTTGTCGAACCACGACTAGGGAAATATGAAGATGATGGAGTTGAAGAGAAAATTGAAAGGCTTACCAGGCTTGAAAAAAAGGGATTACTAGGCGCAGGAATTGTTTTTATCGTTCTTACAGCGGCTGTTCTTATTGGAGTATTACCTGAAAACGGGTGGTTAATCCCTGAAGGTGGTACCATATTACATTCGCCTCTTATTAAAGGAGTTATATTCTGGCTTATATTATATGCCGGACTTGGAGGATTGGTTTACGGATTTATTACTGGATCATATAAATCTGATGCCGATGTTATGAATGGAATGGGGAAAAGTATTAAAACCCTGGCTATTTACATTGTACTTGTGTTTTTTGCGGCCCAGTTTGTAGCTTATTTTAAATGGAGTAATCTCGGATTGCTAATTGCTATTAAGGGAGCCGGGGCATTAAGCGCAGCAAATCTCGGCCTTATACCTCTGGCAATAATGTTCATTATTTTCTCCGCCACGCTAAATATGTTTATGGGAAGTGCCTCTGCAAAGTGGGCAATTTTAGCACCTATATTTATTCCTATTTTTATGTTTCTGGGGTATTCTCCTGAACTTTCTCAGGTGGTATATCGAATTGGCGACAGCGTAACAAATATTATTTCGCCAATGATGAGCTTCTTTGCTCTAATCATTGCATTTTTTGA
>JAGLSB010000443.1 GCA_023135955.1 Bacteroidales bacterium
GCATTAGAAGGATTACAATCAGAATCTAATCCACAGCGCATAGAGATATCCATTGTTTTGTAAAAATCTTTTTCTCCGTAAACTAATCCTACTATTATGTACGCGGCATTGGTAATTGCATCCAGGTTGAATGGTACAAAAACCCCTTGTGGGCAGTGCATAGTCTGCGCCCACTCACTCTTTTGTATTTCAAACCAAGTACTTCTCCAATCATTCGGATATATTTTGCACCAATCTATAACCTGTTTCATACTCTTATAAAACTGACTTTCGCTTGGAATAACTTTTAGTGCCTCATTTATTACAAAATCCATATCATCTGATATAAACGCTTGTGTGTATAGGGCAGCTACAAACGCAGAGCCGTAATATGCATCACCACAATTCATAATATGCCCTACTCTATCTGCTATTTCAGTAGCGGCATTAATCATTCCCGGCGACATGATGCCTGCAAAATCCATCTCAATCTGTGCATCGATACAGTCGGCATGAATGTTGTTTTTCCAATGTCCCGATTCTGGTGGCATAATACCATTCAACACATTATATCGAGCAGTTTGGTTTGCATGCCATAAGTTGTAATCAGCATGAGCCATAGCTTTAGCATGAGATTCTGCTGGCGCATCTATCCCTTCATTTTCAATAACTTCCACAAAAGTCATATCCAAATAGATATCATCGTTATGCATATAACGACTTAGAATGTCAGCGCTCCATTTCAATTGCACATAAGGTTGAATCATTGTTCCGTTATATTTTGCTTCAGTAGGTTTTGTCCAGGTAACACCAATCGTTTGTCCAGCCCAACCGCCCTTGATTTTATCTTGTAATTCTAACTTTGAGATTTTGAACTCATCTTGAGCTGCGATGCTACTCGTAATTATACTTATTGCGAGCACTAATAGTAATTTTGTTGTTTTCATAGTCTTTATATTAATTGTTATTTTTCATGTAAAACTCCATCAACATGCGGCAGTAAATTCTTCTGTTTCTCTTGCCACTGCTCTAGCCCACGAATTCCTCCAGAATATTTACTAGAATCTGGATCATAATCTGGGTTGGGTAATGCTGGCTGATGTAAATCTTATTGTCATTTTACTGAATCCATGTACTTCAGGTGTATGACCTGCATGCCATTTTCCAACTAAACCGCAAACATATCCTTCCTGTGTTAAAATATCAGCATAGGTTTTGACATTTTGTTTTAATTCTAATGCCTTGGGAGGCGATTTCATTTTTGCATAAGGTCGGTCATTTACACCCAGCACTTCCCAAATTCCATGTCGGGCTGCATTTTGACCGGAAATTATACTTACTCTTGTTGGCCTTGTTTATAATCTACAGATCAGTTCAATTCTTCAAAATTTCAACAAGGTGAAATACAATGCTCTCGTTTGCAGACAGATTTTCAATTACAAGGTCGGAGTTTCCAATACCAGAATTCCTGAACTTTGCATCTTGTACTACAATCGTTTTTTCTTTCCAATCGCCCGAATTACCATTGCGATTAGAAAAAGCAATACCGTTAGATGAATTCCTTCCATTATATGCTAATTGCCATGTTGCATTTCCCACATCAAGCCACACCAAGCGAATACTTATTTCTCCTTCGAAATTACATTTGTCATTGACATCAAATAATAATTTGTTGCCTTTTTCAATATCGGTGGAACGGGCAAATCGGCTGTAGATACTTTCTTCGGGTCCTTTATGCCACCATCCGTAACTGGTTCCTTCTGGGTCAATTTGTTCAATAAAACGTTCGTAGTTTCCATCCAGAATTTCCCATCCAACATCATTGTAATCCTGCCTTTTTCGGTTGATCATTCCTGCATTTGTCATGCTTGCCTGGGCAACTGTATCGTATTCACCTGCATC
>JAGLSB010000444.1 GCA_023135955.1 Bacteroidales bacterium
CAATTTTGAATTGAATATAACAGTTTATGTTATATAGTAGCAACTAGCAACCAGTTCCTCCCCAACTACAATGTTAATTGCTTGATATAAATTGCTTTATATCATCTATTTGTGTATTTTTATTTGATTAACCAAAAACCTGAAATCATGATTTGTTTTACGAAAAAGAATTCACTCTTTAAGTATGCAGTCTTATTTCTCTTTATCGGACTGGTTTGGTTCCCTTCTAAGTACTCAAGTTTGGCTGCACAAGAGCGCCAGACTATTGCCATTTTGTATTTTGATACGAATGATAATCCCTACGACTCTAAAACACTAGGGAACATGATGAGGATTGAAGTTGAAAAAACGCAATTATATTCTATAATTGATAAGTACGACATGTTTGATTTGCTTTCCCAGAAGGAACTTGACATTGAAAACTGTTTTGGACGGAATTGTTTGGTCGAAGCCGGTAAAATACTTGGTGTTGACAAGATGCTCACCGGTAGCGTTGAAAAATTTGGCGGTAAAATTGTATTCACTATCAGGTTAATCGATGTAAATCTCGGTATAATTGAGAAATCAGTTGTCATGGAATACATTGATGAGGATATGCTTATTTCCAGAATGGCAAAAGTTTCCTTAAATGAATTGTTTGACATAGAGAATGATCAGGTAATTGTAGATCAGCTAACTGATATTGAGGAGCCATTAATTTCAACAACTAAATCTATGAAACTAAATGGTCCAAGAATGGGTATAGCATACCTTACAGGCGACCTGGGAGAAATAATAATGCGAAAAGAGAATAAGGGAGGTTATGATGGATATCCTGTAATTAGTCAGTTTGGCTATCAGTATGAAATACAGTATCTCAGTGCTGGCGATTTTCAAGCCTTGGTCGAATTTATTGGAATGCTTTCGGGACTGGAACAAAAGATATTTATTCCTAGCGTAGTTGTAATGAATGGATTCCGGTTGAATGATTCCGGATGGGAAATTGCCTTCGGGCCTTCATTTAAAGCAAGTAAAATAGGAGTTGGCTTTTATGATACTGATGGAATCATGGGAGGAGCAGTAGGTGAATGGTATCTCGATTATGAATGGTATGAACTTAATTCAGAAGGGTTACATCCTTATATGAATAGACTTGTAGAAAGAATGGATAGCAGAGGTGATGTTTCCATGGGAACCGGCTGGGTATGGGCATTAGGTAAAACGTTTAAGTCAGGTTATCTGAATATTCCAGTAAATATCTATGTGTCACCAAATAAGAATGGGTGGTATGCCGGACTTTCAGTTGGTTTTAATACAAGCATGGTGAGATAGTGAGTAATTTTAGATTGTATAGCCTTTGTATTTTTTTGGAAATATTTTTATAAAAAATGGAATTGTTTGGAAGTGTTATACATTATAATTAACAAATAGTTTAGGCTTATTATACTACTTAAATTAGCATCATAAAAAATAATTCAAAAATTATGAGAAAATTAATTGTGCTCTTATTAATTGGACTTGTTTCCTTACAAGCTAATTACTCATATTTGACTGCACAGGATCGGGAGACCATTGCTATTTTATATTTTGACACTAATGATATTCCGTACGATGCTAAAACATTAGGGAATATGATTAGAATTGAGGTTGAAAAAATGCAATTATATACCATAATCGATAAATACGATATGTTTGATATGCTTTCCAAAAATGAACTAGATATAGAAAATTGTTTTGGGCGGAATTGTTTGGTTGAAGCAGGAAAGATTCTCGGGGTTGATAAAATACTAACTGGTAGTGTAGAAAAATTAGGAGAAAAAATAGTTTTTACGGTGCGGTTAATTGATGTAAATCTGGAAATTATTGAAAAATCAAATGTTATGGAATACATTGATGAGGATTTGCTTATTTCCAGAATGAGTAAAATATCTTTAAATGAATTGTTTGGAATAGAGAATGACAGAGTAATTGTTGATCAGCTCACAGATATAGAAGAACCATTAATCTCTACAACAAAATCTATGAAACTTAACGGACCAAGAATGGGGGTTGCATTTCTTACCGGTGAGCTGGGAGAGGTAATAACCAGGAATGAAAATAAAGGGGGTTATGACGGATATCCTATTCTGAGTCAGTTTGGTTATCAGTATGAAATTCAGTACCTCAGCGCTGGAGATTTCCAGGCTTTAATTGAATTTGTAGGGATATTAACAGGACTTGAACAAAGAATGTTTATTCCAAATGTTGTGGTAATGAATGGGTTCAGGTTGAATGATTCGGGATGGGAAATTGCTTTTGGGCCTTCATTCACAATTAGGAAAACAGAATATGGATTTTATGATACAGATAATCTAATGGCAGGAGCTGCCGGGGAATGGTACCTGGAATATGAGTGGGCTCCTATCGATCCAGTTACTTACCCTTCAAATCCATATTATAATAAAATTGTTGAGAGAATGGACAGCAGGGGAGAAGTATCACTAAGTACCGGTTGGGTATGGGCCATTGGAAAAACATTTAAGTCGGGTTATCTTAATATTCCTGTTAATATGTATGTATCACCTAATAAAGAGGGTTGGTATATGGGTCTTTCCGTCGGATTTAATACCAGCAGAAAAAGATAGAAATAATGGTTAATGTAGAGACGAGGCAAGCCTCGTCTCCACATTAAACCATGCCTCCTATCCATATTCACCAACATACTGCACCTCATTACAAAATCTCTAATATTATATTATATTTTTTTTGAAAAAATTGATATATTTAGGCATAAAATGATACTTTATGGCTGAAAGAAGAATACTTGCATCAAATAGATTAATTCAAACTGAAGCCTGCTTTGAACCGGATGAGGAATTAGTTGCTCATCTTAATTCTACTATCCTTGGAACACCAGGAAGAATCCGTTACAAATTAACCAGTATAGAGAATAAATTAGCTCATATGACCGAGTTGTATTTTGTTCTCCTTAGACGGAAAGATAAATTGCTAGGCTCCATTGGATTTCACAAACGAATAACATGTTTTGGAGACTCAAACTATAAATCATGGTACATTAGGTATTTTTCTATTCATGCCCCCTTTAGAGCTAGACGACAAGAAAAGGAAAATGTCAGAGATCCTGAAAGAGGTTCAAGTATTATCAGAGATGCTACATCTCAATATATGATAGATCCTGGATTGTTAATGGCTGAGAATTATGATAAGTCTGAGAAGTCCCTGGTATACGGTTATATTGAGACTTTGAATTTTCGATCTATGAATTTTAGCGAGCAAGTGGGCTACGAAACCATCCGAAAATTAAAGACACTCATATTTACAAGATTAAAACTTCGTCCCGGAATAAAATCTGAGAGAATTGAAAATTCCAGGATAGAAGATTTTAAAATTGTTTTAAAGGATTTTTATAAAGATCACAGTTTCTTTACAACAGATAATATGTTCTTCAATGGGAACTATTTTGTGCATCTTGAAAATGGAGAAATTCAAGCCGGCCTTCAGGTTCATCCCGAAGCCTGGGAAGTGCTGGAGTTGAAAGGAAGAGTAAATACGTCCTTATTGAAAATATTACCGGTTTTACCTTATAT
Source organism: Bacteroidales bacterium (assembly GCA_023135955.1). Classification (GTDB taxonomy): domain Bacteria; phylum Bacteroidota; class Bacteroidia; order Bacteroidales; genus JAGLSB01. The sequence goes on from JAGLSB010000444.1 coordinate 3,567, forward strand.
CAAAGGTATTTTCAATCCAAATGATTTCCGGTTTCTTGCCATTGAAGGAATATATTTTAAGGAGGGTAAAGAAGCTCTGATTGAGCTATTGATTGAATCTGTATGCGCCCATTTCAAAACACATTTTGCTCTTTTCTGGATTGATTCAAACTCCGAATTGTATGAATTATTAGATAGGTCTATTGATTTTGGTATAATAGGAAGATCATTTGATAGAGCTGAAGCAAATGTGAGAGTTCGATTCAATAATTATTCCGAAGAAGAAAAGAGAGAATTTTTTGATAATCCGTCCTATATGTCTGCTTATGATTCGGTTTAAAGAGATATTAAGTAAAGATATGCTCGTTTATTGAGGGATGAAATGCATCAATGGTTTATTTGATATAATACGAATTTAAATTATATTTAGTGAAATTATTTTTTCTGAAGCCTTAAATAAATAATCTATAATTATGAAAAGAATTGCCATTCTGTTACTAGCTCTGCTATTAGTTCAGAGCAGTTTTACTCAAAGTCAAAACCGTGATCCACTTAATGTCCCAGATATTCAGGACTTTATTTCTTTGAAATGCGATTTTCATATGCATACTGTTTTCTCTGATGGTAGTGTATGGCCTGATGTTAGAGTTAAAGAGGCTTTTTTTGAAGGTCTGGATGCTATATCTATTACAGACCATGTTGAATATCAGCCGCATAAGAAGGATGTCCCAACAAATCATAACCGGCCTTATGAATTAGCAAAAAGTGCCGCAGCTAATTTAGGTATCATTTTAATACCGGGAACAGAAATTACTCGCAGTATGCCTCCAGGACATCTTAATGCAATTTTTATTGAAGATACTAATCCTATTGATACTGAAGATTATACCGACGCTTTAAATGTAGCAAAAGATCAGGGTTCATTTATATTTTGGAATCATCCGGGTTGGGTTCGACAAGCTAAGGATGGAATTAAGTGGTACGATGAGCATACCGAACTCTTAAATTCAGGAATCATACATGGGATTGAAATTGTAAATTCCAATAATTATTATCCTGAGGCTTTTGAATGGTGTCTTGAAAAGAATCTGACGATCATTTCAAATTCTGATATGCATGGCAGTATAGCTTCCTTACATGAAAAATTTGAAGTAGAGCACAGACCTATGACAATTGTTTTTGCAAAAGAAAGATCATCTGCCGGAATTAAGGAAGCGCTTTTTGCCGGACGTACAGTAGCCTGGTATGGTAAAAAAGTAATTGGAAAGGAAACATTTCTTAAAAGCCTTGCTGTAGAGTCGCTCGAGCTAGAAGCAGCCCACTATAAAAATGATAAATCTGAATATAGAAAATTGGTTAATCATAGCGCCTTTCATTTCTATTTAACGTTAAACGGGAAAGATCTGCATTTAAAACCGGGAAGCGAAATGATTATTACAGGAAGTATCGAGGATCAGGATTATCAGTTTGCAATAAAGAATTTTATCACCGAAAATGGTGAATTAAAGGTTCAGCTTTAAGGATAAGAATTTCTAAGAACCTTTAGTTCGGGAATAAAATCCTTTGTTATCCTACTATGGCTTTATAATCCTTTGCAGAAAGTAAACCGCTTAGATCATCTGTATTATCCATTTTAATTTTGATGATCCAACCATCATTGTAAGGATCTTTATTTACCACTTCAGGAGTATCCTCCAATACAGGATTAACTTCAAGAACTTCACCACAAACTGGCATGAAAAGATCTGAAACTGTTTTTACAGCTTCTACTGATCCAAATGTATCACCTGTTCCAAGCGATTCTCCTTCAGTCTCAATTTCAATAAAAACGATATCTCCCAACTCGGAAACTGCAAATTCTGTAATGCCAATAGTAGCAGTGTCACCCTCTATTTTTAACCATTCATGGTCTTTGGTGTACTTAAGATTTTCAGGAAAGTTCATAACAGATATTTTTTAATTTATTTGTTTGATCAAAGTTAATATTTTCATTTATAAAATTCAGCACATAATATGTCTAAAATTTCACATGTTTTGAACATAATTGAAAGCGAACTTTTGACCTAGCTCCAACCTCTCCCCTAAATGGGAAAGGCAAGATTTAAAGATGACATCTTTCAGGAGTGACTGACAAATTCCCTCCCTTTTAGGGGAGTCCTGATAGCTATCAGGAAGGGAGAGGTTTGAAATAACTTCTACTGCGAAAGAGTAAATCGTACGCTAAATCCAATATTGGTATTTGAAGTAGGGTAGGAGAGTGAAACAGAAGGTGTATTTATTCTCTGATCAAAAAAGAATCTTAAATTGAATCGGTCGCTCAACACATAATCCATAGTTGTCTTAATGGTAACAATCCTTTGTCCTGCAGTAATCTGGTCCGAATCTTCACTTAATTTACGAATTACTGTCCGATTATCACGCACAGAAAAGTCAGCCCTGACATTCAAGTCACTTTCATACTCCTGACCGTTTAGAATTATTCTAACCTGATTGAATCTGTATCCTGCTCCTACAATTATTTCTTTAGAATTTATTTCGTTAATCTGGCTGTTCGATGTACTGAGGGCTAAGGTCCGTGAGCGTTTAAATTCTATTCTGGAAGTAAGACTGTTTTTCCAATCCATGTTCATATTGAAAAGAGGACTGAATTGCTCATTGATACTTACAGATGATGCATCATAAAGTGGAACGAAGCTATTAGTTGTAGAATCGTATAGTCCATAAAGATCTGCAGGATTTGTAAAATATGATCCGACATTGTATGACGAACGATAAGCATGATTAAAAGTAAGGCTGTTAAGATATTTCTTTACAAATTCTATTCTTGAAAGACCATCAAAAGTTACTCTCCAGTTTGGCATCATTTCTAATGCAGAAGGGAAAATATCGAGACTTAGTTTTGAAACGTCTTTTTGTCCATAAGCAGCAAGGAAAGATGTTATGAGAACTTCTTGTGAGTTGGGCCCAAAACCGTCCCAGTATCCCGTTTCCGGATTCTCCGTCAATCCTGCGCCAGGATTATCTTCATTATATTGCATTGCCAGACGCTCAGACATATCCTGGCGATATACATTTTTCATCTGGTCGAAAGACTCAGATTGAAAGTCCAGGTCCTTGGAAAAAATCCTTTCGAAAGCAGTATTCCATGTAAGGTATGAAATTGAGAAATTCCCTGTGCTCATTTTACCTCTTTGATCTTCAGTAGGCAGGTTCCCATATTTGTCGGCAATATAGTATTCGCTCATATTCTCCGACTTCATCCGGTTAGCGGTTAGGTCAACCCTCAATCCTTTGAATGGTTCGAAAGTTGCACGAACATTGAATTTCTCATTTTCTGAAAGGAGAAATGGTGTGTTAATTAAAGAGTCTTTTGATAACCATCCATTTTGGAAAGCAGTATATGCAAAATCGCTATCATGTAAACCCATAATATACATAATGCCGGGTGCTGTAGTTCCCCTGAAATTGCTTGTTCCCATATATTGAGTTTCAGGAAGATAGCCTGGTAAATTTGATCCGGTGCTGGAACTATATGTTAAGTTAACATTCTTCAAACCTGTTGCCATTCTAACGGAATTATCAAGAATGAATATCAAAGGATTTTCACCTAATATTCGTGTTCCGGTAATTATAACTGTAGCTCCTCTGACTTCAGTTTCTGGTGTGATTTTAATACGGTTCTCACTTATGATCTCCACTGTAGAGTTTACTTCTTGTCCATCCCGGGTTAGAATCTGTACAGAGATATCTTCTGTTTTAAGCTTATGAGTATATGCTCTTGGATAATCGGGGCGGAGAACCTGGTTTTCTCTTTCATATGTATAATCTCTTGTTCTTTGTTCTGATTGCGATTTACTGCCATTTGGACTGCGATATTTCTGTTCTAATTGTTTTAGGTATGGAAGCTTATTATAGAGGTTCGTAAGGTTCACCTGACCGTTTACCTGCTTAGTATTTGAATTACTGATATTGTTTCCAAGATTAATAGTTGGATCTCTTAGTATAGGTCCTGCATCCCAATTAAAGGTAGAATTATATCGTGTTGAAAGATTTATCCAGTTAAAAAGAGGAATTTTATTAAGGGGTACAGTATATGTAGCATTAATTTGATGAGAATAATTTGTAGTACGACCAAAGTCATAGAGTTCTTGCAAAATACTATCTCTTTTCAGTTGATAATCGTCCTCATTCTTGTACATTCGTCCTTCTGGTTCATCAATACGGGCGACGTTGGTAGCGGAATAATCTAATTTAAGAGATTTACTGAGGTCGAATTTTAAATCATAATATCTGTTCCAAAGGAAGTCTTTTTTGAACGTAGGTTCAATTTCTAACTGTGGATTACTTAGGTTACGAAGTTTCCTTTCACTATAAGCTCTGTTTAGGTCAGTTCTAAACGACATCCTTGAAGGTAAGTAGTAGAAGTTAAAGTCTTTAATAAGTCTAAAATATGGAGATCGTAAGAATTTAACTTTTGCCAAAGGAGCAACATTCTTTGGTCTTGTATTATAATTGTAACCTAAAGCGCCCCTAATATTCCTTTGATTAAAATAATCTGTAGCGATATCCCTTCTGCTAATTTCATTATACGAATAACTTGCAGACCAGTTGGCAAGGTCATAGATTCTTGGTTTACCTCCTTGTTTAATAACTCTGACATTAGTAAGATTAATACTTTTTCTACTCGTGTAATCCTGGGCAATGCTTTTTATAGAGTCTTTTTCTGCTTCATTAGCAGCATTATCCAAAGCTGCTTTTAAAGGGATGTCAGGATCAACAGGGTTGTATTCCGGATTAATTATAGATTCTGAGAATCCGGCATACATTGGAATGGTTACTCCGAGTTTCTCCGGGAAAAATTTACCAAGATTTAGATTTCCTGAAAGATCATATTGAATTACTTGTTCCTGGTCTCTTTCCTGAACTTTTTGGTCAATACTACCAAATCCGGGAGTACTTGTATTTCCTGCAAAAGTAATGGTTCCAATATCAGCAAGTTTTGTAGTTACTCTACCATTGGC
>JAGLSB010000445.1 GCA_023135955.1 Bacteroidales bacterium
GAAAATTATGGAATTTATGATTATAGAAGATTGTATGGAACAAATAAAATGCAACAGGGTTATAATATACCTGGGTTTAATGAAGGTTTATCCCTTATGAAAGAAGGGGGTAGGGCAAGGCTATTATTTAAATCTGATCTTGGTTATGGAGATAATATAATTGGCCCTATTGCAGCATATAGTTCTCTGATTATAGATGTTGAATTATTGAAAGTTATTATAGACCCAGTTCTTGAAGAATACGAAAATACTATTGATTTCCTTATAGAAAATGAATACTCTATTGATACAACTGAATCGGGAATTTTCTATACAGAGATTGCAGAAGGTACAGGAGATTTAATTCTGGTTGATGATTTGGTCACTTTTAATATCAAGGCTTCATTACTTGATGGGAGAATTTTATATGAAAATGAAAATTTACAATTTTATGTCGGTTCTTCTGAATATGAATCTACGGCTGGACTTTCAGAAGGAATAAAATATATGAAACTGGGAGGTGTATCCAGGGTTATAGTTCCTTATCAGCTTGCATTCGGTCCCTTTGAGAAAACATATTATGATGGTTTTTATAAAGTTCCCATTCCGCCATATTCCACTATTGTATATGATGTAGAAATAACTTTAGTAGAGTAAATTATTTTCCAATTAGAAATATGCAGGGTCGTTTATGTAAATTGACCCTTTCTTTTTTCCATGCAGAAATACTCAGAGTTTTGATAAATTCATTCTCCAGGCTAATATCGCATGCAATACATAGACGTGTATAAGGTTTGCATGTTTTTAATAAGGAATCAAACATAGATACATTCCTGTATGGTGTTTCAATAAAAATCTGTGTTTGATGGACATTGAAGGCAGTTGATTCAATTTCTTTTATCCGTCTGCTTCTTTCGTTTGGTTTAAGAGGTAAGTAGCCATGAAAAACAAAATTTTGTCCGTTAAGACCTGAAGCCATTAGAGATAGAAGTATGGATGATGGACCTGTGAGGGGTATTACTCTTATTGATTTTTCATGGGCAATAGAGGTAATTTCAGCCCCGGGATCGGCCACACCGGGAACACCTGCCTCCGAAATTAATCCAATATCATGTCCTTTCAAACATTCATCCAAATATGAGCCGATTTCATTTTTCTGTGTGTGCTTATTTAATTCCAGGAATTTAATATTATCAATAGGAGAGGAGTACCCACATTTAATCAGATAGCGTCTCGCATTTCTGATATTTTCAATAATAAACACATCGATACTTTTAATTATTTCTACAACTTCTGGAGGTATAACTATATTGATATTTGAATCGCCAAGAGTATTTGGAATCAGATATAAATTTCCTGCCATGTTGCTATTTATTCGATTAATTTAAATTATCTACACAAATGAATGCCTAAAAATAACTAATTATCTAATGTAGTTTCTATTGAAATTAATATAATTTTACCATTATTGATTTGATCAGATTAGCGATTGGGTTCATATATTTGATTTATTTTGCATAAATTTTAAATTTTGGAAGTAACATTTATAGGTACAGGTACATCACAGGGAGTTCCGGTAATTGCTTGCAAATGTCATGTTTGTAAGTCCATTGACAAAAAGGATAAGCGACTCAGATCTTCAGTTTGGTTGAAAGAAGGTGATACTAGTATAGTTATTGATACGAGTCCTGATTTTAGATATCAAATGTTGCACTCTGAAGTACAGTCATTAAATGCTATATTATATACTCACGAACATAGAGATCATATTGCAGGACTTGATGATATCCGCTCTTTCAATTATCTTCAAAAAGAGGCAATTAATGTGTTTTGTGAAGAAAGAGTATACAGGGCTCTCAAGAATGAATTTCCTTATATATTTGCAGAGCACAAGTACCCGGGTATTCCTCAGGTAAAAGTAAATCTGATCAAATCAGGGAAATTCAAAGTGAAAAAGATCGAAATTACTCCCATTAGGGCAATGCATATGCGATTACCTATACTCGGATATAGAATTGGAGATTTTGCATATATTACCGATGCCAACTATATTTCTAATGAAGAAATCTCAAAATTAAAGGGCGTAAGAGTTTTTGTTGTAAATGCTCTCCGAAAAGAGAAGCATATTTCTCATTATAGTCTACAAGAAGCCATTGATTTAATCCAGAAAGTTAAACCTGAAAAGGCCTATCTAACTCATATCGGGCATCAAATGGGATTATACAAGATTGTGGAAGAAGAATTGCCTGAGAATATTTCTCTTGCTTATGATGGATTGAGGTTGATGTGCTGATGTTGAGACGCACAATTGTGCGTCTGTACTGGTGTGCTGATTTTCTGGTAGTATAATCAAAATAAGCCGGATTGCTATAACAAACTATCCTTTAGTTTTTGCACTTTTCCTCACTATGTATGACTTAAGTGATTTGAGAAATAAAATCATTGTTAGCATACTTAAGGTGAAAAAGATGGTGCCTGCAAGAAATAAAGCCTCGCTTAAACTATAGTGATCAGTATACCATCCTAAGAAGGGTCCGATTAGGGCAAAGTTTAGTCTTATAATAAAATTTCTGATTGATAATGTTGTAGCTCTTGTACTGGAGTCAGCCAGTCGGTTTATATAATCTTTTAAAACGGGTGTGGCAAAACCTCTAATGGCATAAAACAGGAATAATAGTATAAATGAGACTACTAATCCCGCATAACTTATTGCAATATATATTAGAGGGATAAATACAGCTATAATTATTATACTATTCCTTTGTTTTAAACGACGTTCAATTTTGTAAGCGAACGCAGCAATAAGTCCAACAGTAAGATTCAACAATGTCCAAAGAAGTCCAAAACCTTCAATTGGAATATTATTCTTCAGGAAAACAGGCTGTACAAACCAGGCCATCGTAAGAGTTGCTGATCCAATCAAAGCGGAAAATAAAATATTTTTCTGAAGACCTTTATGTTCATAAAGCGTATATCTTACAATCTTTAGTATGTCCTTGAAATATATCTTTTTCATAGCTATGTGTCTTGCTGGTTCAACCAACAAAATAGCAGTAGGGATAGCCAAAAATGCAACAACTGTTTGAGTAATATACGGAAGGCGAAGACTTATACCCGCCAAAAAACCTCCAAATATTCCTGCTACAGCTTCAGATAAGTTCCCTATAGATGTAATTCTCCCATCATATTTAATATATTCCTTTTCATTTTTTTTATCCAGCAATGTGTCATAAAGAATGGCAGAATCGGCACCCGAGATTAAGCTTTGTCCCAAACCTAAGATAATCTCAGCAACCAGGAATCCCCAAAAGCCATAGCTAAAGCTATAACAAAGAAAACCTGAAAATCCAAGTATACTGCCAAAGATCAAAGTTTTTCTTCTGCCAAATACATCTGCCAGGTAGCCTGATGGAATCTCAAGAACAACGATAGTTATGGAGTATATTCCCTGAAGGAGCATTATATCCTTCATGCCCAGTCCGTTTTCCATATAAAATGGTACAACGATAGGCATGAATAACATAAACCATTTTGCAATTTTAATTATATAAAGCTTGTATATATTTGAAGTAACAGTCAAAATTACTTTTTTTGTTAGAGACAGGAAAAGTAACAAATAAATTTCATTAGCCCTATTTGCTCATAGAACTAAAATTTCAACTATTTTTGAAAGAAAACAAAATGAATATGACAATTATTGAGAAAATAATTTTGCGGCATTCAGATAAAAATACAGTAAAACCTGGGGATATTGTTGATGTAATAATTGATGCACGTGCAGCTCGTGATTTTGGCGGAGCAAACGTTGTAAAGAATTTGGAAGATAATAATTTACAAATCGAAGATCCTTCAAAAACCATCTTTACATTCGACTGCAATCCAACTGGTTCAGATCAGAAATATGCTGTAAATCAACATATTTGCAGGCTTTATGCCCGGGAGAATAATATAAAAGTATATGATATCGATAAAGGGATAGGAACTCATATTATGATTGAAGAAGGTTATGCATATCCTGGCTCAACGGCTGTGTCAACCGATTCACACGCAAATATACTTGGCGCGGTTGGCGCATTTGGTCAGGGAATGGGAGACAAGGATATAGCTGCTTCCTGGGCCAATGGAAAAGTTTGGTTTAAGGTACCCGAGTCTGTTAAATTAATTATTGAAGGTAACTTTCCTGAAAATATAAGTGCTAAAGATATAGTCTTGAATTTACTGGCAAAATTTGGAGCAAATACACTTCTTGGTACATCTATTGAGATTTATGGAAACGCCATTGATGAGTTATGTCTGGATGACAGAATTACAATATCTTCCATGGCAACAGAAATGGGGGCTATCATACTCATTTTCCCTCCTAATAAGGAAGTTATGAGATATTGCGAAGCAAGATCTGGGCGTAAAATTGATAAAATTGAAGCCGACAATGATGCCAAATATAAGGAAGTATATAATTTAAATGCTAAAGAGTTTATTCCAAGGGTATCCAGACCTGGAAAACCACATGATGCAGTTGATTTTTCTGTAATTGACAAAGTTAAAATAGATTCTGCCTTTATAGGTAGTTGTACAAATGGTCGAATTGAGGATATGCGATTGGTTGCCAATGTGCTTAATAACAGAAAGGTTGCACCCGGTGTTGTACTTAAAATTGTACCCGCTACGGATCTTGTCTGGCAAAGATGTCTTGACGAAGGCCTCATTGATATTTTTAAGGAAGCCGGCGCACTTGTTTCAAATGCTGGTTGTGCTGGTTGCGCTGCCGGTCAGGTTGGACAAAATGGTAAAGGAGAAATCACAATTAGTACAGGAAATCGAAATTTCACAGGTAAGCAAGGAAAAGGAGAGGTATATCTTGCTTCTCCAGAGAATGCAGCAGCCTCTTCGATAGCTGGTTATATTACTACGGTAGATAAGATTCCAGATCAGGCAATGATATTCGAAATACCAATTATTAAACCAAAAAAAAATAAGAAAGTATTAAATGAAACTCCTGAACAAAAACCGAAAATATTAAAAGGCCAGGCATGGTATATCGGAGAGGATGATATAGATACTGATATGATTTTTCACAATCGTTATCTTACAATCACTGATATACAGGATATGGGACAATATACTTTTGATAATCTTAAAGGATATGAAAGTTTTGCCTCAAAGGCTGGGAAAGGAGATATTGTATTTACAGCTAAAAATTTTGGTGCAGGAAGTTCGCGGCAACAAGCTGTAGATTGTTTCAAGTCGCTGGGAATTCAAGCTATAATAGCAGAATCATTTGGGGCCATCTACGAAAGAAACGCTATTAATGCTGCTTTTCCTATTCTTATTTGCACTAATATTATTGAGCTTAAACTAGAAAGAAAAGATGAAGTCAGTGTGAATTTGGAAACCGGTGAGATAAAAAATATCTCCAGGAATATTAGCCTTTTCGCAGAAAAATTCTCTGAAGTACAATTGGAAATATATCAGCAAGGAGGATTATTTTAGAATTTTCCACATAGTATTATAAATTTTCAAAAAAATAATTTTAATTTCTGATATTTAAAATATCCTGGGTCTGATCCATTTAATCAAATCATTACAAATAATAACATATTAACCAAAATAAATACGAAATAGTAACTAATATGTAATAATTAGCTTTATATTTGTCGAATATTATTTAAATATCTTATAATTTAAAACAAAAATGAAATTAATTATCCCAAAAGGTTATAAATCTGCTTTAGACCTTAAACAAACTGAAAAAGCAATATTATTGGTAAAGGATACTTTCCAAATCTCACTTGCATCAGAACTTAGACTAAGAAGAGTCTCTGCACCATTATTCGTATTAAAAGGCACAGGTATAAATGACGATTTAAATGGAACAGAAAGGCCTGTTTCTTTCAATATTAAGGATATGAATGATTCCAAGGCTGAGATTGTACATTCTCTGGCTAAATGGAAAAGAATGATGTTAAGGGATTATGATATTCGAACCGGATATGGGATATATACTGATATGAATGCTCTGAGACCGGATGAAGAATTGGATAATTTACATTCAATCTATGTAGATCAATGGGATTGGGAAGTGGCGATTAGTGAGAAACAAAGGAATCTGCAATATTTAAAAAATATTGTTGAAAGAATTTATGAAGCAATGAAAAGAACTGAATTCCAGATCTATGAATATTATCCTGAAATTGAACCAATTTTACCTGATAAAATAAAGTTTATTCATTCTGAAGAATTACTTGAGAAGTATCCTGATCTAAGTCCAAAAGAAAGAGAGAATAGAGTTGCAAAAGAATATGGTTCTGTATTTATTATTGGGATTGGCAATGAACTGTCAAATGGAAAGTCACATGATGGAAGAGCCCCTGATTATGACGATTGGTCAACAGAAACTGAAAATGGTTTTAAGGGATTAAATGGTGATATTATCGTCTGGAATCCAATTCTTGAACTGTCTTTTGAGTTATCTTCTATGGGCATTCGAGTGAATCCAGATAGTCTTAGAAAACAGCTTAAAATGCGCGGAGCTGAAGAAAGATCTGAACTGCTTTTTCACCGTCGACTATTAAACAATGAATTCCCTTCTGCAATTGGCGGCGGAATAGGACAATCAAGGCTATGCATGTATTTATTGCGAAAAGCACATATTGGTGAGATCCAATCGTCAATCTGGCCTGGCGAAATGGTGTCGCATTGTAATAAGTCTGGTATTCAGCTTATTTGATGAGTTGAACTATCAGTTATCTATCATCCAGTTTACCAGTCCTTTTGCAGATAGAATTTCATTTAATTTATCAGGAAGGGTAGGGATATTAATTCTTTTCTCGCCGATTAATATCTTTCCTTTCTGAAGGTTAAGTTGTAAACTACCAGATTTGGCATATGCATTAACAGCTGCCGGACTAACTATTAAAAGCAAGCCCTGGTTAACTGCTGATCGATAAAATATTCTATTTACAGATTTTACGATTATTGTACTAATACCAATATGAGCTAATCCAACAGCAGGATGCTCTCTGGAGCTTCCACATCCGAAATTATCACCAGCTATAATAATATCATCTTTCTCAGCATTTTTATGAAAATCAGGATCAAATCCTGCAAAAAGATGAGGAATAATAGCTTCAGGCTCTGAGCTTAATATATTATAAGTTAGATTACCAGCGAACATCTGATCAGTATTCAGATTATCCACATCCGAATAATTCCAGATTTTACCTTTCTTACGGTTTTCCTCAGCAGAAATATCTGTTACAGCAGTTTTCATTACGGAGTGTGGAAATTTCTCAATTCCGGCTTTGTTACGAGGATCAGTTATCATTCCTTTTAAAGCACTCCAGGCTACTGTTGCAGGCGAAGCAAGATAGATCGAAGCATTTTTGTTGCCCATTCTGCCGGAAAAATTCCGATTTGCTGTTGATATTACATTGTAACCATCGGCTGGAATACCTTGCCCAGTTCCCAGGCATGGACCACAACTGGCACTCAATATATTTGCTCCAGCATTCAGGAGTATTTCTATAAGGCCTTCTTGTAAAGCTTGTAAATATATTTTTTGAGAAGCAGGAACAACCAATAACTGAAAATCAGCGGCAATTTTTTGATCTTTGAGAATCTCTGCGGCAATACGAAGATCTTCGATTCGTCCATTTGTGCACGTTCCGATTAGGCCCTGATGTAGGATAGTATTTTTTAATTCATATACAGACTTAACATTATCAACATGATGAGGGGCGGAAATTAGCGGAAATACTTTGGTCAGATCAATTTCAATTTCTTGTAGATAAATAGCATCTTCATCAGCCCAGATTGAAGCAGGAAGCTTTTCAGTATTATAAAAATCGCTTAAAGTTTTATCGGCCGGAAAAACTGCATTTTTTGCGCCCATCTCTGAAGCGAGATTCGCAAGCGTCATTCGGTCTGAAATATTAAGACTTTCAACTCCTTTACCATGATATTCTATAGAAAGATAGTTTGCCCCGGCTGACCCAATCATTCCAATAATCCAAAGGGAAAGATCCTTTGCAAATACTCCTTCTTTTAGTTTTCCGTTTAAAGTTATTTTAATACTTTCAGGTACTCTAAACCAGGTTTCACCCTTTTTCCATAAACCTGCCGCTTCTGTTCTGTCTATTCCAGCCGCAAGTGAATTAAAAGCACCAGCTGTACATGTGTGACTGTCGCTACCAACAATAATCATTCCCGGTTCTGCATGGTAAGACATGATTTGATGACAAATTCCTTTGCCGGCATCATAAAATTTCTCAATGCCCTGATTCTTTACAAAGTTTCTGATTCCCTGGTAATCATTTGCTAATTTAGCATTTGTAGGAGGAGCATTATGATCGAGTACAACAAGCATCTGATCAGGATTAAATACTTTCTCACCTTTCATCTTTGCAAAGGTTTTACTAATGCTTATAGTGTTGTCATGTGTGAGAATAATATCAGGTGATTTAAATACTATACTCCCTGCTCTGGCACCAAGTATTCTCTCTGCGAAAGTTTTTCCCATGAGATAGTTTTTTACAAAGATGGATTTTTAGGGCTTAAAATGTATTCAATTTGATTATGTTTTATAGTATTGAATAGAATAGTTAGTAAATATTTAATATTCCCTGTAGTTTATTCCAGTATGAATAACCAAGTCAAAATTATCATCGGCTATTATCCAAAAACAGTGGTTTGTAATAATTTATTTAACTTGATTAGCTATATATACTCCATGCTCAAATTATTGATTACAATTTCAAAAATGTTCGAACTCAGATAAAATCTCCATTAAGTCAAAATCGATTTTTTCAAGCCATTTTTGACTTGGGTTAAAAAACAAGCTATATTTATGTAAAATTATAAAAATTAAACATCAGTTAGTTTTAAGACGATTAAGATTGTTCTTTTGGGAAGGTTTTATTAAATGAAATTAAAATCCCTCATAATATTATTAATTTTCTTAGTTCCGAGTATTTTATCAGCTCAGGATGTTTTAAGAATTAATTCTATTGAAGAGGCGAACAATCGAATAGAAGAATATATCTATGTTTATGAAGACACTGCTAATGCTTTGGAATTTGAGTCAATAATTGATAGTACTTATACCAAGCAATTCATTCCTTTAAATAAGTTCAGTAATAAATTATCTAAAAAGAAACCATATTGGATTCGTTTTACTATTATAAATCATATTGATGAGGATACAAGTGTATGTATACAATTTTCTTATAAAAATCATTTAATAGAAATATATAGATTATCAGACAGTTTATTAGTTTATCAAAAAACTGGAGCTTTTACAATTAATAAGCTAAATGATGAGATATTTCCCTTCACAAATGCAATACAAATAAGGAATAATGTAGAAAATACTTATTATGTAAAAATTAAGAATATTACTGATAAACGTCCTTCCTTTTCTTTAGAAATTATTTCTGCAAAAAAACTGATTAAGGATAATTTACAGTTTTTCACAAAACAGGCTCTTCTACATGGATTATTATGGCTAATGATTTTTTTCGGCATTATGATGTTTATTCTTAATAGAGAAAAACTTTACCTATTCTATTCACTCTACATATTTTTAACTTCATTTTGGTATTTATGTCACTTTGGACTGTTGCATATTATATTTCCTGGATTCCCAAGAACAGTATGGTTATATCATGATATATTTCTTTTATCGGCAATGATTCTATACATATCCTTTGCTCTAAATTTCATTGATAGCCTTAAAATCAAAATAAAATGGATTAAGTATTTAAGGCTAATGCAATATTTCTTAGCCATTTATACTATTTGGCTTTTAGCCTATATGTTATTAACAAGAAATCAGGTTGTAAGTGTTTATTTATCATTTGTTATTTCTTCAATTGCTAACATTTTCATTATTCTTTTTATAATTGAATTATTCAGATGTAAGAACAGATTATCATTTATACTTGCAATTGGCACGACTTTTTTAGTATTGGGAACTCTTGAGGCCGTTATTCAGCAAGCAATTACATATAATGAAAAAGCCTGGTTAAATCAGCAAATAGGTGTGCTAATTGAATTATTGATTTTCACATTTGGTATAATATACAGGCATAAATTAAATGAAAGAATAAAACTTAAAGCAAAGGAACGTTTAGTTGAACAATTAAACCTAAATTATAGATTTCAGGAAAAAGCCAAAGAGGAACTAGAAATTAAGGTTAAAGAACGAACTGTAGAAATTGTCGAGAAGAATGAAATATTAAAAAAGCAAAAAGAAAAAATTACAGAACAACGGGATGAAGTTGAAGATCAGCGAAACTTTGCTATAAAACAAAAAGAACAAATAGAAATACAAAATAAATCAATCACGGATAGTATTAAATACGCAAAACGCATACAATCGGCAATTTTAACTCCAGTATCATATATTAATGAACTGTTGAATGAAAATTTTATTTTTTATAAACCTCGTGATATTGTCAGTGGTGATTTTTATTGGGTAAAGCAAGTTAACCAATACATTATTATAGTAGCTGCTGATTGTACCGGTCATGGTGTACCTGGAGCCTTTATGAGTATGATCGGAATAAGCTATTTGAATGAAATTGTTCAAAGAAGGGAGATTACTCAAGCTAATATGGTTTTGAATGAATTGAGAAGTCAGATTAAGCATTCGTTAAGGCAACATGGAAAAATTGATGAATCCCAAGATGGATTAGATATGGCAATGTGTGTAATTGATACTAAAAGCAAAATGATGCAATATTCAGGTGCATATAATCCATTGTATTTAATAAAAGACATAAATGGAAAACCTGAATTGAAAGAAATTAAGGCAGATAGGATGCCGGTTAGTTTTCAATATGGGAAAGATAAGTCATTCACTAACCATGACATACAGTTAGAAATGGGTGATACATTTTATATTTTTTCCGATGGCTTCATTGATCAAATTGGAGGTGAGGACAACAAAAAATATCTTAGTAAAAATTTTAAGAAATTACTTTTAGAGATTCATACGAAACCAATGTATGAACAAAAAGTTATATTGGATGAAACTCTTCAAAACTGGATGAAAGGAAATAGCCAGGTGGATGATATTATAGTTATTGGGGTGAGGATGTGATACTGATATCAATGGTTATGATAGATAGTAATGAAATAAATACAAATTAATGATTCCTGTCAGAATAATTATTGAAATAATTAATCTCCAACTGCTTAAATTATTTAGGAATATTCATGACAAAATATAAGTTCTTTTTTTAAATTTAAAATATCTCAGATTAAGACTTGATTTTAAGTACAAATATATTTTAATGATATTAAACAAGTTAGGGCCTAATTAGAGGCAGGATTCAATTTTTCTATATTCTCATAGCTGCACCTTCAGGCTAAGTTCTAATAAGAAAATTGCTAATACATAGGCTGTTACTCTAATTTTATATCATTTTTAAGTTTGTATTTTAATAAGTTTGAAATTTTAGTTAGGCATAAGAATAAAATAATCCTATATTTGGGGCTAATTTTAATTTTTTAATTATGAGTAACGGTACAGTAAAATTTTTCAACAATTCTAAAGGTTATGGATTTATCACTCCTGATGAAGGTGGTAAAGATGTATTTGTCCATGTAAATGGATTAACAGATGAAATAGCTGAAGGAGACAAAGTAAGCTATGATGTAGAAGAAGGTCAAAAAGGGTTAAACGCAGTAAATGTTAAAATCGTTTAATTAAATTTTAACTTTTTTGTATTAGAAAAGCCTGTCATATTAGATAGGCTTTTTTTTATTCTATGTATGACGAATGTAAGTCCTGGCGAGTCTCTATAACTTACTTCTTTTGAGTAATTGTATGAGCCTGTGATATCAAAAAGCAAAATAGAATATTAGATTTAGAAACTTAATCTTTAATATTTTTCATTATTCTTAATTATAACTAGTTATTTCTAAAGGACTTACTAAGCTTAATAAAATATTTATAATCACTTGAAATACATACAGTTTGTTTACGCTTAAATATGTAGATAAAGTGAGGATTTCTAAAAAGTATATCAATATATTATTTTTTGTGACTCTTCAGAAGATATTATATAATAATTTACATATATATGAAACCAATTATATTATATTTACGTATTATTGCAAAGCATATTAACTTTAATTTAAAAATATTCAATTATGAAAAGATTTGTATCTGTATTTGTCTTGGTTACTGTTATGTTTTTAGGCGTGAATGCTCAGAAACTATCAAAAATGGCTCCCAAAGTAGTGGTTATAGGTATTGGAGAAAAAAACCCTACATTAAACGAAGCACAATTTCCAAATTTGAATTTCTATTATACTCCAGATTTAGTGCCTGCAACTGAAACAGGGGAAGGTAAAAGTGCAGTTGTTAGTATGTCTGATGGTGCAAAACTGACGTATAATGGAAGCCCTGAGTTTTTGAAAACTCTATGGAATGATAAAGATATGGATAAAGCATTTATGCTTTTCGATAAAAATGGAGTTTGCTATACTCAAGGATATGATATTTTAAGACAGAATAGTGATATTGGAGCAAGAGGTTGCGTTGACAAGAAGCCATTATCAGATCATATTAAGAGTTGTGTTAAGAGTGAAAAAGTCGCAAAGCCTGGCAAAAAAGAAATGGTTTTAAAGAAATCAGACTTTTTAGTTGGATATAAATTGCCTGAATTTGATCTAGTAGGTACTGATGGAGAAAGTATTTCAATAGCTAATGTATTAAATGGAGAACCAACACTTGTGGTATTTTTTAATCTCCCTTCAAATATTGATATTCAGGCAGCAAAAGAAAGTGGAAAAGGAAAAACAGGAAAAGCATTTGCAAAAAGCATGTTATCTGGAGCGGCAGGTGGAAATATTGAGAAACTTTATATAGAATTGGAAGCTCAGGTTTTTGAGTATGATGCAAGAGAGAAATAAGCAGAAGTACTTATAATAACAATGGAAGAAACTCAGTTTAGCAAAAAAGAGATGTTGTAGAATAACCTACATCTCTTTTTTTGTTGGTGTTTTGTTCTATTAAAATGCTTAAGTGTTGCTGACTTTGTAGTATTAATTACTTCGGATTTTCTTTTTAGGGCTATGTAGTTATGAATTCCATACCTACTATTACATATTAGTATTCATTTTTTTTAACATATACAATAATTAAATATATAACAAAATACATGTATAACTATGAAGATAAGTAAGTATCTCAATCTAAAGATTTCAATAGTAATATTATTGACATCTTTTAATTTATTCTTTGTTTCCGGAGTAGATTATTTAATGACAACAGGAACTGTAACAACAGATGCTGGTAATTTTTATGATGATGGAGGAAGTGCCCTTGATTATACTAGTAGTTTAGATGATACATTAACATTCTATCCTGCAACCTCCGGTAATTTATTACAAATTGTATTTAACTCATGGGATCTTGAGCCATATGATTGCGATTACGATTATTTAGAAATTTATGATGGAACTTCAGTTTCTGCAACATTAATTGGAAAATATTGTGGCAGTACTTCTCCAGGTACAGTTACTGCAACAAATGCAGATGGTGCCTTAACTTTTGTATTTATATCTGACGGTGGGGGTCAATATGCAGGTTGGGAAGCAACGATTAATTCTGCTTCTTATTTCGCTCCTGAAAATAATTTCTTAATGACTACAGGGTCAGAAACAACCGATTATGGTAATTTCTATGATGATGGAGGAAGTGCTAATGATTATTCACCTGGTTTAAATAATACATTAACATTTAATCCTTTAACCTCAGGTAATAGATTGGAATTTATTTTTACTTCATGGCTTGTTGAATCAAGTACCACATGTAATTACGATTATTTGGAAATATATGATGGAACCTCAGTTTCTGCAACATTAATTGGAAAATACTGTGGAAATACTTCTCCAGATACAGTTACTGCAACAAATGCAGACGGGGCTTTAACTTTCTTGTTTATATCTGATGCAAGTATGCAATATTCAGGCTGGGCAGCAACGATAAATTCAATTTCTTCTGCACCTGTAAGTGATACAGAATCGGAAAATAATGATACTTATTTACTTGCAAATACTATGTTAATCAATAGTAGTATGACTGGAAGTATTGACAATACAACCGATATTAATGACTGGTTTAAAGTTACTATACCTTATGACGGATCACTTTCGTTTACAGGAATTCCTGAATCAACATTAGATATTTCTTTAGAATTGTACGACGTTGATGGAGAGAGTTTTTTAAGAACTTGTACCGATGTTTGTGGTGGAGCAGGAGAAAACACCTCGCTTGTATATGAAAACCTAATGAGTGGAACATATTTCATGAAAATTGGTGGCTATGGTTCCGGTTCTTATAGTCTTGAAAATGTATTTGTAGAAACCAGCTTACCAAATGGAAACGATATTGGATCTAATGATACTTATTCTGAGGCTTTAACATTAACTCTTGATGGATCATCAACTGGTCATATAGGGTTTTTCAGTTATAGTGTAACTGATTTAACTGACTGGTATAAAATAACTATTCCTTATGACGGATCACTCTCGTTTACGGGAATTCCTGAATCTACATTAGATATTTCTTTAGAAATATTTGATGTTGATGGAGATAGTTTCTTAAGAACTTGTGTTGATGCAGGTTGTGGTGCAACAGGAGAAAATACTACAGTTGTTCATGAGAACCTTATGAGCGGAACATATTACGTAAAAATTGGCGGCTACGGTCATGGTTCTTATACCCTTGAAAATACATTTACTGAAACCGATTTACCCACAGGAACTGATTCTGAGCCAAATGATGATTATACTGAAGCATTAACACTTGTGGATCCATCTACCGGTCATATTGGGTTTTTCAGCAATGGTGTAACTGATGGAACCGATTGGTATAAAATTAATATTTTAGCGACAGGTATTGCTGATTTTATAGTTATTCCTGAAAGCACATTTGACATTGGTATTGAATTATATGATACTGATGGTTTTTCTTATATTACAGGTTGTGATTATTGTGGAAGTGCTGGACAAAATGATACATTGACACATGATTTTACTACAATAGGAACCTACTATCTTAAGGTTTC
>JAGLSB010000446.1 GCA_023135955.1 Bacteroidales bacterium
ATTAACTTCGTAAAGTAGAATTAACAGGAATAAAAAATAATTGGTTGGAACCTGCTAACAAGTCCCAACCAATTTAAGTTTAATTTCTAAATATTTAGAAACGTCAATAAATTATCTCTCAGTTTACTTTCTAATAATTTTACCAGAAGATACTGATTTCTCTCCATTAGACGTTTCGAATTCTATCTTATACAAGTATATGCCGGAAAAAGTAATTTTATCGAGGTTTACATCAACAAGATTTTCACCTTCGTGAACTTTTCCATTAACCGTTTGTAATTCTTTACCTAATAAGTCGAATACACGGATGTCAATTGTTGAGGCAGCCCTTGAATCGATTTTAAAAGTTACTAAATCATTCTCAATTGGATTTGGAAATGTACTTACACCATTATTTAGGTTTAATCTAATGTCCTTTGTTGAAGTCGGATAATTAAATAGTCCCCATCTTGCAGCTCCAAGAGCCCCGCCATCATCTGCACCTGTAGCAGAGCGTGAGTTCCCGTTATAACCGAAGTCAAATGCACCGGACTGAACCTCTCCCAAAACCAATGGGTTTTCATCAGCAAAAGGATTTGGAGGATTCATACCGGATATTCCCCATCCATTTTCGGTATAAAATTTCCAATAATCAAGGTTAAGTGCAGGAGGATTTATAAATTCAAGCTCTTCTCTGAAAAGATCAGTAGTATCTACCTGACCATTCTCTATAAATCTTATCATATCAGGTGTTGACTCTGGATCCATCTCCAATAAATAATCATTTGCAAACCATTGGGTACGTTTTTCTTCCTGATACCAAATTGTATCAAGATGTTCTGTATCCCAACTATAAAACTTGCTGTAATATGGTCCATACTCTCTCATAATATGCCCGATTGAGTCATCGACAAACCAATTGTTATTGCTTAAGTCAAAAAACCGGTCAGCGTTAGTATAACCAAGTCTTTCAGTCATATTATCAAATATTGAATCGCATCTGAACAGTGGGTCATGGTCAGTATTGTTACCTCTGTATAAAAAATTGTAAAAAAGATTATTTGTAACATTGACTTTAAACATATAATCCAATGCCATATTATGGTTAAAACTTGTAGCAAAAACGGTATTGTGGTCAAAATTTGCAAAATTTACGCCTCCTCCATCTGATCGTAACTGAGTAGCCCCATTATTGTAAATGGTGCAATCTGAAATCCAAAGAGTATCATTTGAGTTCCCCCTTGTATCTATTATTCTGCCATTGGAAGGATTATCAGGTCTCAGACAGTTTCTCAATATTGAATTTTTAACCATAATAACATTCATGCTGGAACCTGTTCGAATAAGAGACTGGTCTGAATAGTCCAATACGCAATCATCAATAAGAATTCTGCAAGAATCTGCTAATACATTAATAGGCTGACTAACCAATCCCCCAATTTCATCTCTTCCCAGAATATAAACTCTTTCAAGTATAAAATCTCCACTAGGTTCAAACTGTTTGGCAGATGCACCTGTTTCATCAACACTTGGCTGAATAACCGCTTTTGATCCGGCTCCATCTTCGGTTCTGATGTGAAGAGTATAGCCAGAATGAGAGATAGTACCATTAAGTAAATAAACCCCGTCTCTTCTAAGCTCGAAAATAGTATTGTCTGGAACTCCACTTAGTTCGACAGCGTCAACTGCCTTATTGAGAGCTCCTATTTCTATTCCTGCATCAGGCTCGACAACTACAACTGTTTTTTGCCCAAAAGTAGGAAGGCTAAAAATCAGAACCCCAATGAATAATAAAAAGTAAAAGTTTTTTTTCATGATTAATTGTATTTAGTTAATAATTATAGATTAATTAAAAATTATATTTAAGCCCTATTTGTGCCATATATCCGTAGTATTCCAGTTCAGTATAATATCCTGTAATTAATCTTACTGACCGATCAGGTTGATTAAATATATTGGATACATTTACATTAAGAGAAAGTTTATTAACTATCCTCTGGTTAAGCTGAAAATCCCAGCGATAAAACTCCAAAGTCCCTTCCCTGTCTGCCCCATCTGGTCTTCTTTGCTCTCTCGTAAGTATATCGTCCTGATAATTGAAAGATAAACGTACAGATGTACCCCATTTTTTATTATCATAACCGATTCCAATATTAGCGAGGTAATTTGGTTGTGATAAAAGTCGATCAACATATGCCGTATCACGATTTATAAAAATAGTTCTTGGTGCAAACAAAACTAAGCCATAATCCGGATTAAGTGCTCTTTCAATAAGTGTTTCAGAGTATTTTGTTTCGGACTCCATTATAGTGAAATTAGCATTTAGGACAATTCCTTTAATAGGCAGAAAATCAAGATTTGTCTGCATATCAAATTCAAGTCCCTTAATAGTTGACATATTTTCATTGTTTACAGGATATGTAGCTAAGTACCCTACTGTACTATATGACAAATTCAATAAATCTGGATCTGTGTCGGTACCAGTACGTATAAGCGCATCTCTGGTCCAAAGAAAATCATCAATGTTTTTTTGGAAGGCCCCAACAGTGAACAATCCAAAACGGCTCTTATAGAAAGTTAGAATTACATCAAAATTTTCAGAAGCTGCAGGTTTCAATTTCGTATTGCCTAATTTGACTGTTTGTGAAGTTGAATTAACTATCTCTTTTGGGGCAAGTTGGTTGTAATCCGCTCGAGAAAGAGTATTTGTATATGCTAATCTAATGTCAAACCAGCTTGTAGGTTTGATCCTGAGGTGGATCTGTGGTAGTATATCATAATAAGTATTATTGGCAGTAGTGTCTTTAAACATATCCAATGCTTGCTCTTCTTGATCTCTATTTTCACCATCGGGTAAGGCTTCAGCAATTTTGGCATCGTATTTAAGATATGTTTTTTCATATCTTAGACCCGGAATAAAAGTGATATACTTCCCAATGTTAATTTCTGTCATAAGGTAATAGGCCTGAATAGACTCATCTGTTACATAGTCATCTTTTGACACTGAATAAATAATATATTCCCAATCATGTAAATAATTTTCATTTATATCGGCCATTTGATCAGAATTAAGAACTTCATTTACAGAAAGATATTTGTACTCGCCATCCATAAAATCAGATGGGACATAGTCTTCATCCAAAAAGTTGATCAGTTGCAATTTATCAAGAGTACCTGCAGTTGTTAGTGTATAATCAGGATATACATCAAGAAAATCACTTACCTGTGAAGGGTAATCAATTCTTCGTCCTGTTCTATAGTTCGACCTATCCCTTTTTTTGTATCTGTGTTTAGCACCAACTTTAATATAACCTGATATATCTCCTAATCTGAAAGCTTTTTGCCAGTCAAGGAAGAAACTGGTTTCAACCTCATTAGCATCGTATGTTACATTTCTTGATTCATAGAAATATGATTGCTCTATTTCCTCTTGCAGATTTTCAGGAGCGGGTAATAATTCGGGCTCAAACATATCAAAGGATCCGGCAGATTCATATCCAATAAATGCAGATTGTTGTCTGAAATCATACCGGGTTCCATAAGGTCTTTTATTTATTGACTGTGAACGGGAAGCTCCCCAGTCAAGCACTGAGCCTAACACAAAATGTTTTCCCTCCAAAGCATTAGAAAACAGCAATTGACTAACCTCTTCATGGTAGCCTTTAAAATATATACGATTATTACCAAGGGAGTAATCCTTTACCCTGTCATAAATATCTCTGTCAAGATATCCGAAAAAATTACTTGCTTTGATAGTTGATGAAGGACCTAATTTCCAATCCATTAGTAAACTTCCACCGCTACGAGTCCTGTCTTCGACATTTGCCTGCAATTCCAAGCCATCAATCCAAGGCTGTACATAGTCTTCATCTTCTAAAGGATCCCCTTGTACTCCATAGTCAACTTCCATTTTATCTGAGTTCCGTTCCGCAATATCTACATTAGCTGTTACCATTACCCCTAGCTTTTCATCGAAAAACCTGTTGCTCATATAGAAAGTCCCACGATAATTACTAAGCGATTCAGAATGCCCACTATAACCCGAAAGTATACCTGCATTCATTTTAAAACCCGATGGAGCTTCACGAAGAGTAAGGTTAACTGTTCCTCCAAGACCGTCAGCATCTTTGTCGGCCGTATTTGCTTTCAATACTTCCACACCACCCAAAATTTCTGGCGCAATCATACTCATGTCTGTACTTCTGTCATCTGTTGATGTAGATGGTGCCATATGCCCACCAATTGAAACAGTATTGTATTTTGGAGCTAATCCACGGATAATTATTTTCTGACCTTCACCACGGTTACGTTCAACCATAAGTCCCGGTAACCTTCCAACTGCTTCTGCAACATTAACATCAGGTAATTCCCGAAGTTTTTCACCTGAAACTACATTGGAGATCCCTTTTGCATTTAATTGTTGATTTATAGCAGCAAGTTGTCCTCTGGCCTGACCATAGGCAACTACCTCTAATAATTCTACTGAAGAAACACTTAATTGTTGGTCAAGATTAGTCACTTTCCCCCGGACAACTTCAACTTCAACCTCTACATCTGTATATCCAATGAAAGAGATTTTTACTGTCTGGCTACCTGCCGGAACGCCAATTAATTGATAATTCCCATTTGCATCAGCAATGGTTCCAAGCATAATTTCCTCAATAAGTATTGTGGCCCCAACCATTGCCTGTCCATTTTCATCTGATACATGTCCTGCTATTGCTCCTGTTCCCGATTGTGAGAAGGCCGAAACTAAAAAAACAATATTAAGCAAGATTGCAAAGGATAAAGTATATAGAAATTTTTTCATGGTCATAAATGTAGCTTAAATAATTCTGTTTATAAATAGTCTATGGCGCGATCTGGTACTGAAATAATCCAAAACTAAAATCTTTAGGCAATTTAAAAATAATTTCACCATTTTTATTAGTTATGGTATTAAAACTTTCACCGTAGCCTGCAATTTTTTTCAATATAACTTTCTTGTCGCCGGGTAAATATGTCTTAAATATTGAAGAACCATTTTCATTTTTCTCCCGATAAATCAAAAAATATCCTGAATTATCATTTGAAATTGACTGAAATCCTGTCCAGCTACGTCCATCCGGGATTTCTCCAATTGGGAAAATATAACCTTGATGAAACTCTGCCATGACTTCTTTGTAATTTTCTATCAAGGGATCTATCTTGAATGCTTCTTTAGTCAATGCAGTTGACTCCATCCAGGCTAGTGGCTGAGCAGCCATAGTAACAGCAAATATATATTCGAATGGGATTGCTGAAGGTCTAAGTGGATCCTCTTCATTATATTTATTTTCGTTACGCATATTATTCAGGAACTCAATTTGTAATCTTTCAGGCGGAACAAATTCCGAAAGCATCCATAAATTCCTTAAGGTCCAGTGCGGATAATAATTTCCCCAATCAGAATAACGATTCTCCAGAAAAATGTTTCCATATTCATTGAAATAAAAATAACCTCCTCTTCGACCGGCAGTTGCATCAACATTAAATGTCACATTCCCTTTTGAACTCTCAGTAACAATATCAAAGATCTTTCGCATGTTTAAATCTGCATTTTTATCATGTAACTGCATGCCATCAATTTTAATTATACTGATTCCCCATTTATCATATAGATTCAGAATAATATCAGCATCCTCTTTCCAAAAAGAGTAACTATCAGCATCACTTGGATGAAACCAGAGGCCAATCCCAATATTATGTTTGGATGCGGCATCTATTATTGGTTCAAATCCTGAAGGAAATCTTGAATCATGTGGCTCCCAGTCCTCTACACTCCATTTATCCCACAGCGCTCCTGAAGCTGTCTTCGAATTCTTTGACAAACCCTGTTGCCAGCCGTCGTCGAGCTGCAGATGTGTTACACCTAATTTTTCGCCTGATTTAAGTTCATCCAATATAAAGGATTCGCTTATTTTTCCATCCTGACCACGATCACCCCAGGTGTTCATCAAAATCATTTCATCACGTAAATTATCATGCGTTCGCCGGCTTTTCATATAATCCCTCATGGTCATTAAAGTTTTCAAATCTGTATCGCCACCAGTGCCAATCACATAACCGTAACACCTAATCCATTGATCATCCGGAACTTCTTCATAAAACGCTCCTATGTTTTTAATTGTTATTTCACCCCATTTTACCTGAAAATCAAATCCTGGATATAAAAATTGGCTTTCACCATGAGGAGATTCCTTTATTATAAATAGCCTTTCGCTCGATATAAGATCGGTAGCAATTAGTACATTCCCGCGCAAATTAAGAGGCTTCAAGAAAGAAAGAGACTCCCTCTTAAAAACAAGATTATTATTATGGTCAGTGATGTCGAAAAACTCTGTTGAATTTATTTTCCATTGCTTGCCTGGTAAAGAAATCACTTCATCAAAGTTATATTCCAGATTATTGCCATTGCTGGAAGATTTTCGCACGTATATATCCATAGCCAGAGCGCCTACACCAGGATATAATCTGAATGATTTACGTATTCCGAAGTCTTTGTATTCGGCAGTAATTTCAGCTACAAGGTGGTTAGGATATGGCTCTTTGTTAATTACCGGGTGGACCTTAAAGTCTGAACTTAAAGGTACACTTGAATCTAGAGATTCCTGCGCCTCGATGTTGGTTTTCAAATCCCATGAATGTGAAGTACCTGGATTAGTTATTTTGTGGCCTTTTATATTTCCTTCATTCCACTGAAACTCAATTAATAATTCGCTATTAGTAAAGCTGAGAATATTGTCACTTAAAGTAATTTTGCAGTCCTGAAGAGTATTCTGACTACTCACTGAAAATAATATTGATATCAGAAAAATAAAGCTGAGGACTTTTTTAATATTTATCACATCTAGGTATTTTAAGTTATAAAATCTCACAAGGTATTTGTGATTATTAATATTATACCAAGATAAATAATAGTTTTGTTAAAAAAAAGGTTTTAACCCGTTATATACGTGTTATCATAGCCATATATGACTGTATTACATAGCTATACGGATTTGACTATTATATATATATCAGTCTAAATTATGCGGATTAGTGTGATTAAAATTTCGAGGAAAAGAATTTGTCAGAATAAATAAATTTATAATCTCAACCCCATTTCTCTCTACCAAACATAGCAGATAATCCATTAAAGGAATATTGCTAAAATAAACATCCTCCCCCCTGTTTTCAAATTCCTCAATTATCAAAACTTCTCCTGTAATAAGGTCTACTAAAACCGGATATGTAAAATTTGTGTTTTTTATATTGAGATCAATCTTTCCCTCTTTCATAATATTTTCCTGTGGATGCCACCGTAGCCAATATGCTATAAGTGACTTTTAATTTCTACTTCTCGAATGGCAAAACTCTAAAGTGAAGATTATCATGGGATCCTGATCTATTTATTGTAATTTGCAATATGGCAGATAATTACAATGAGATTGATAATGTTTTTTTTAATGATGGTTATCAATTAGCTGAAAACATATTGAAAGATTTTGTAAGTCCGGGTGGATTGTTACATCTAACTGAAACTTTGTATGCTAATATTGATGACCTTCTTGAGGTTTTTGAAACCAGAATAAAACAGGAAAATCAGATAATTGATTGCAAAAAAGTTTGTCACTGGTGTTGTACTCAGGCCGTTTTTATAAATCCAAGGGAGACTCAGTATATTACTGAATATATAAAATCAAAATTTGAGGCTAAGGAACTATCTGTTCTTAAGTCTAAAGTTTCGTCCAAAGATCTGAATACCAAAAATATGTCCCTGAAAAATGTTTTGGCCAATAAAGATGACTGTCCATTTCTAAAAGAGAAAACCTGTTCCATATATCCCGTAAGGCCGATGGCCTGCAGAATATATCTATCAATGAATCTGGAGTCATGCAAAGACTTTTTCAAACATCCGGAAAGCAAAACTGATTATGCCAAATTGTATAGTTTTCCTCTTCATGCAGGCAGAATGCTAAGTGAAGGTATTGCGGCTTTTCTCCGCGAAAAAAAAATTGATGTACCTGTGCTAAGTCTTGAATCGGCAATGAATCACATTCTCAACACCGAAAATGCAATAGAATCATGGCTTAGCGGTGAAGTGATGTTCCCTGCACCAGATTATAGTGACAAGGAATATGAAGATCTGAAGAAATATGAAATGAATGAGTTTGGATCATAAAGAATGGGGCTGGTTGGTGGTTATAAATCTCTTCCTAGTAACCAGTAACCAGTACCAATCCTACTTTTTCGATACAGTAATAATTACATGGGTTCCAAGTGGCTCTCCGAAAGAATCTATCTTATCTATGATTTCCTGGCTTATTTTATGCTTCATTACTTTCTGATAAAGCTCCAGCATTTGTTCTGAGATTTTTAAGCCTTTGCCTAGATCTTTCTTTCTGGCTGTTTGCGCAGCCCTTCCGGCACCATTGTCATCGATTTCAATAATCAGTTTATCCTGATCCTCAGATAAGCGTATTTCAATCTTACCACCGGTTTCCTTATGTAATAATCCATGCTTTACTGCATTTTCCGAGTGCAACTGAATGATCATTTTTGGGACCGGAAATTCATTATCAACTGTTTCACTTACATTAATTTCAAAATCAAACTTTTCTTCAAACCTCAGTTTCTCAATATCCAGATATTTCCTTGTAAAAAGAAGCTCATCCATTAAAGGAACAGCTATTTCCGAAGAATTATTAATGGCATTACGTAATAAAAATGATAATGATTCAAGATATGAATATGCTTTCATTCTTTCCTCAGTTAGAAGCAAATGACCAATTGAGTTTAATGAGTTAAAGAGGAAGTGTGGCTCCAACTGATTCTTAACTGCGTTAAATCTTAGTTCCGTTATTTCTTTCTCTCTTTCCAGTCTTTTACTTTGCTGATAGCTCAATAAAAAAGCCAAAATGCTCATGATATAGAAACTGATAATAAGGAATAAAAGAACAATAAAGAATCTGAGTTTCCACAAAGGGTTCTTATTAAAATTTAATAGAATTGCATTTTCAGTATCTTGAAAAAGTAGTTTTCCCTTATCAATGCTATTATCTCCAAAGCTTGTAATTCTCAATTCATATGGTTTTGTGAAAAAACTCTTAAATTTTTCTGCCAATTTGAATTTAGAATCATAAAAACGAATCTCTTTCTCGAAAACTTGAATGAAAAAGCCATCCTTCTCTCCAATCTCAACAAATTTTAATCCTCGGGTTCTTAATTCTTTAATATTTGTAAGGTACTCTGGATTCTTGAAATCTGTAATTTTATAAATATCCCCACCAGAAGTATATGCATAAATCCCAGGCGATTCTTTAAAAAAATCAGTAGGCGTGGTATTTGGTCCTATAAAAGTTGAATCAACTAAATTTCCTTTTAAATCTGATAGATATACTGGAAATATTGTTCTAGGTGATGAATTGTCAAAGATCGACGATAAATAGTAATTTCCGGTATCTGTTGGAAAAGAAAAATTGTTAAATCTGGAAAAGAGTGATTTAAATTCAACAGGAGGAAACTCGAATTCCAGATTTTCGTTAAAAACCATCAAATATGTACTTGAATCATTAAAAGCTAGTGCTGATTTATTGTGAAAATTCCCGGGAGAGGCATTATGGCCAAAGAATTCCATTGACGAATCACCATCAACATCCTCAATTGACAAACTTGTAAAACAGTTACCATCAGTTTTTGATAAATATACAGTATCTTCCTGAAGATCTACCAAATACAATTTTCTTGGATATTTGGCATGTCCTGCAAAAATAATTACAGCAACATTTTTCTTATCTGTACTGGGTAT
>JAGLSB010000447.1 GCA_023135955.1 Bacteroidales bacterium
TAACAGTATCATGTTATATAGTAGTGTCTAGCAACCACTCTCTTTGATAAATGATAATGCATAAATACCATCGAAAAACCGAAACCTTCTTATTGCATATTCTTAAGCAGGTTTTGAATTTTAAATTATCTTTGTACAGCAAAAAGACATGAATATGAAGAAAATATTTTTCAATCTAATCCTGGTTTTTTCCTTACTCAGTACGAGTATCCCTGCAATTTCACAATATAACATCGACATCTTAATACCGAATTTTCCAAATGAAAAATTACTTTTCGGACATTATTTCAATGAGAGCATAATGATTCAGGACACATTTTTCACTAACGATTTGGGAAAAGCTGTAATCAGTGGTGAGAAAAACCTTCCTTCTGGAATGTATACCATTTATCTTCCCAATCAATCACGTTTAGACCTACTGATTGATGAAGATAGGGAATTCAGCATTAAGGCTGACACGACAGACCTGCTTAATTTAACCGAAATTAATGGAAGTGATGAAAATATAAAGTTTTATGAATACCTGACTTATCTGGGAACAAAGCGAAATGAAACCCTGCCCGTTCAGCAAAGAATTCAAAAACCTGTCAGTATCGAAGATTCAATAAAAGCCAGGGAAGAAATTATTAAAATAAATGATAAGGTAAATAATTATGTTGAAAATATTATAGAGGAAGAAAGAGGTAGTTTTCTTTCGATATTTCTCCTCTCAATGAAAGAAGTTGAAGTTCCTGATCCTCCAAAAGATGAGAATGGAGAAATAATTAATAAGAATTTTCAGGCAATTTATTTCAAACAGCATTATTTTGATAATTTCAAATTGGGAGATGTAAGATTGCTTAGAACTCCTGTATACGAAAGGAAAATTACGGCTTATCTTGAGAGATGGATTTATCCACAGCCCGATTCAATTTATAAAGAAGTGGATATGCTGATAGAGGAATCACGTACCGATACACTACTTTTCAAATATATGCTGACAACTCTTTTTAACTATTATGCAAAAAGTAAATATGTTGGAATGGATGCTGTTTATGCGTATATAGCAGAGAAATATTATATACCGGAAGCAAATTGGTCGGATCCCGAATTTATAGAAAAACTAAAGGAAAGGGTTGAAAAAATCAATCCACTTGTTATTGGTAAAAAAGGACCCGATATTCAGCTCAGACGTGTCAGCGATGAACACTTTATGATGGCCGAATCAGATACTACATTGAAAAGAGATCCTCATGCTGGATATTTCTTTAATCTTTACGATATATCGGCAAAATTTACTATACTATATTTTTGGGAGGCAGATTGTGGACATTGTAAAACAACAATTCCTTTATTGCACGAAATGTACCAAAAGCTAAACGATAAAGGCGTTGAAATTGTTTCAGTAAGTATGCTTGGCGGTATTGATGGAAAAGAAAAATGGGCTGATTTCATTATCAAAAACGGATTATACGGATGGATAAACGCATGGAATCCTTACGATTATTCCTACAAAGACGCCTATGACGTAAGCAGTTCAAATATTCTTTATTTACTTGATGAAGATAAAAAGATCATAGCAAAAAAAATTGCCCCTGAGCAAGCCGAGGAAATCATAAATAAAGAGCTCAACATAGAACAATAAAGTATGAATTATACACCAATTAAGCTGGTATTGGAAGATGGAACAAGCCTAAAAGGAAAATCTTTTGGCGCAGATAGATCTATTGCAGGAGAAGTTGTTTTTAATACTGCCATGACCGGTTATCCCGAAAGTTTAACGGACCCTTCTTATAAAGGACAGATTCTTGTGCTTACATATCCACTAGTTGGTAATTATGGAGTTCCTGTTGAGGACAAAGAAAATAATATGCATCGCTTTTTCGAATCATCAAATTTGCATATCAGCGGACTTATTGTTTCTGATTATTCAGAAGACTATTCTCATTGGAATGCAGGAAAAAGTCTTGGCGACTGGTTAAAGGAAAATGATATACCTGGTATTTTTGATATTGACACTCGTGAGCTCACGAAAATACTCAGGGAAAAAGGTTCTATGTTAGGGAAGATTATTTTTGAGGATGACATACCCGAAGATTACAATCCAAATCTAGACAACCTGGTTGCTGAAGTAAGCATCAATAAAAAAGAAGTTTATGGAAAGGGAAAGTATAAAATATTGTTAGTCGATTGTGGAGTGAAGTACAATATAATCAGATATTTACTTGAAAGGGATACTACGGTTATTCGGGTACCATGGGATCACGATTTTCTGAATGAAGATTACGACGGACTTTTCATTTCAAATGGTCCTGGAGACCCTAAAAAATGTGATATTACTATTGGGAATCTATCGCGTGCATTTGAACAGGATCGTCCTGTTTTTGGTATCTGCCTGGGCAATCAACTTATGGGACTAGCCTCAGGTGCTGACACATATAAATTAAAATATGGACACAGAAGTCATAACCAACCCGTTATTAGAGCAGGTACCAATCAGGCCTATATTACTTCTCAAAATCATGGCTTTGCTATAAATAATGAGACGCTTCCTGCAGATTGGAAGCCTCTATTCCTGAATCTGAACGACGACACTAATGAGGGAATGGTGCATGTTTCTCGTAATTTTTTCTCTACACAATTTCATCCTGAAGCCTCAGGGGGCCCTACTGATACAGCCTTTCTTTTTGATGAATTTATCAACCAAATCAGGAGGTTCAAGGGAGAAAAAGTTGAAGAGGAGCAATATTTATAACATCTTAAAAAAGACCTCTTCCAACAATTATCCTAAGGTTATCATCAATTATTTGGTTAATGATTATTTTTGGCGGTAAGCATTTAGAATAACCAGGAACATGTTTTCAACATAATATTTTAAAATAGTTTTTGCTAATTTTAAGTTTTTTCAAAAAGCAAATTATGCACCCAAGTAACCGCTTTACTAAAGGAGAAGAAATTGCAAATTCCATATCACATGGATTAGGAGCTGTATTCGGATTAACAGCGCTGGTTTTGATGATTATTTTTGCGTCCTTAAAGGGAGACGCCTGGCATGTGGTGAGCCTTAGTATTTATGGGAGTACCTTGATGATTCTATTTCTTTCTTCAACTATGAATCATAGTTTAAAACCTGGCAAAGGCAAAGATTTTTTCCATAATTTCGATCAGATTGCCATCTATCTGCTAATTGCCGGAACCTATACTCCACTAGCTTTGGTTTCACTAAAGAACGACTGGGGATGGGTGATGTTTGGACTCGAATGGGGATTGGCATTTACAGGAATCATTGCCAAATCATTTCTTCCCAATAAATTTGAAAAGGGTGTGAATTATTTCACCATGATATCTTTTATTTTGATGGGCTGGATGTTGCTGTTCTTTATTCTTCCTCTTTTCAGAGAAATGCCAATGCCGGCTATCATATTAATATTCATTGGCGGCGGACTTTATACACTTGGCACTATTTTTTTCAAAATGGAAAAAATGAAATACCATCATCTGGTCTGGCATATTTTTGTTCTTAGTGCCAGTGTATTGCATTTCATTGCAATTTTCCGTTATATTATTCCCTGGGATTAGATCGATTTAAGACTCTTTTATATAAATAAAAAGAGGCTGTCTTAAAAGTCATCGACCTCCCGATAGGCAGCAATAACGGCTTCTTCTCCTTCTTTTCCTTCTTTAGAATTTCCATGCTCCATGCCCACTATCATATCGGTTCCACCTTTTTCATATATGTGCTTGAAAACGTTGAGGTAATTAATTTCTCCAGTGGTAGGCTCTTTTCGTCCCGGATTATCACCACATTGGAAATAAGCAACTTCATCCCAGGCCAAATCCATATTGGGAATCAGATTTCCTTCCTGGATCTGCTGATGATAAATGTCGAATAATATTTTGCATGATGGGCTATCAACTGCTTTACATACTTGAAAAGCCTGAGGAATTCTTTTAAGGAACAGTCCAGGATGATTGCGGAAGTTTAAAGGCTCTAATACCATAATTAGTCCGTGAGGCTCAAGTATTTCGCTGGCTCTTTTTAATGTTTCAACAACATGAGCGGTCTGAAAATCAATGTTCTGACCCAGGTCTACATGTCCGGGAACAACTGTCATCCATTTAGCATTAACACGCTTTGCCACCTCAACCGATTCCTTTATTTCTTTTAGAAAAGTTGCTCTTTTTTCTTCATCACCACTTGCCAGAGTTGTTTCCTTCCAATCAATAGTGTGGGCAACAAAAACTCCCATTTTCATATCTAATTTAGACATCGTTTTGGCTACTCTTTCCTGATCGGCAAGACTCCTTTTTTTCATACTATTATCTTCCATGGCCCTGAATCCTCTTTCGTGGATAAAATTAAGCTGATCCACCAGATCGGCGCCAGCAGAATTTTTAAACATGCCAAAATGCGGCGCGTACAAGAGTTGAAATCCGTTTGCAGCAGATTTGTTGACTGAGGCAGATGCATTATTAAAGCCCATCAATCCGGCTGATCCGGCTGCGAGTGATGCGTTTAGTAAAAATTTTCTTCTGTTCATGATATTATTGTTTTTCGAATGGGTAGTTGAAAATTATTATCCCGAAAATATGAAATTAATATGAAACAATCATGATTAATATAATTATTATACATCATTCTGTTTAATTCCTTTCAGTCGTTGAGCTTGCTGCGTTTGGATCTGGGTGCTGGTTACTTGTTACTGTTGCTGGTTACTGATTACTGTTGCTGTTGCTGTTGCTGGTTACTGTTG
>JAGLSB010000448.1 GCA_023135955.1 Bacteroidales bacterium
AAACAATTGGGAATAAATATTTATCAAGTCCCGGGTATAGAATTACATTCTCACCACAGTTTTCCGTCGGGACATACAGCAACTGCCTTTGCTTTGTTTTTTGGATTGTCACTATTTGTGAAAAATCAATGGTATAAGTCTTCCTTATTGTTATTTGCAACTTTAATCGGATATTCAAGAATATATCTTGGCCAGCACTTCCCGGCAGATGTCATTGCAGGTTCAGTGATTGGAATATTTACTTCAATTTTTCTTTTTAGCAGACTTACAAATTGGACGTCGCCATTTTTGGAAAAAAATATTCAAATGATTGTTAGAAAATTATGATAAGGCTTAATAATATAAGCGCATTTGTATTTGCTCTTCTTATGGGAGCACTCTTCTACATTCCATTTCTGGGAGGAATCCATCTTTTCGATTGGGATGAAATTAATTTTGCAGAGTCTGCAAGAGAAATGATTTCAAGTGGAAACTTCCTAACAGTTCAAATTAATTATGAAGCTTTTTGGGAGAAGCCACCACTCTTTTTCTGGTTACAGGTACTTTCTGTAAAAATATTTGGGATGGGAGAATTTGCAATGCGATTCCCAAATGCCTTATGTGGAATAATAACTCTTATCGTGATTTATCGGGTAGGAGAAAGGATATTTGACGAAAAGTTCGGATTTATATGGATGATGGTATATGCAGGAAGTTTATTACCATTCTTCTATTTTAAATCAGGAATTATTGATCCCTGGTTTAATCTGTTTATTTTTCTTGGTATAACACATCTAGCATACTACTTCATTATTCAGGAAAGAAGATTATTTAATATCAGTCTTTCCGGAGCATTCCTTGGCTTAGCTATAATTACTAAAGGTCCTGTTGCAATTCTAATTCTGTTTATAGTTCTATTGGTGTTCCTTTTCTTTTCAAAATTCCGGGTAAGCATTAGAATTAAAGATATTCTAAGTTTTTCTTTTTTTCTTTTAATGATAGGCGGTTCCTGGTTTTTATTACAGATTCTAAATGGTAATTTTCATATAATCCGTGACTTCATTGAATATCAGATAAGATTGTTTCAAACAGAGGATGCTGGTCATGGCGGGTTTTTATTATATCATTTTGTCATACTCTTTTTTGGTGTTTTTCCCGCATCAGTATTTGCATTACCGGCTTTAACAAAAAGTATTGTTGAATCATATCATGTAAAGAGTTTTGCACTTTGGATGAGAATACTTTTTTGGGTTGTCATTATTTTATTTACAATTGTTAAGACAAGGATAATTCACTATAGTTCTCTGGCATATTTCCCAATTACTTTTCTCGGTGCTCAAATGGCATACAGGATCTTCCAGGATAAGCAGAGGTTCAGGGAATATTTTAGAATACTCATACTCATATTGAGTTTGTTATTTGCTGGAATTACTGTCGGAATAAGTTTCATAGGAAAATTTATGGATAAATTAGAATTAGAAAAGTTATTAAATGATCCTTTTACCTTGGCAAATTTACAAGCTGATGTTAAATGGACCGGCTGGGAATCGCTTACGGGTGTGCTTTTCTTTATTGCTATCATAATTTCTCTTTACATGATTAAGGATAAAAGAAAGGTCATCATTACTATATTTGTATCGAGTTTGCTTTTTGCATATAGCAGTTTATTAATTTTTACTCCAAAAATTGAGGCTTATTCACAAAGAGCTGCTATAGAATTCTTCAAAAGTATTAAGGATGAAGATGCTTATGTTATAACTTTGGGTTATAAGTCATATGCTCATTACTACTATGCAGAAATTAAACCTAAACAAAATATTAATGCCAGTAATGTTAAGTGGTTTCTAGAAGGAGACATAGATAAACCGGTTTATATTGCTTTCAAAATTCATAAAAAAGATGAATATTTAAAGAAATATCCATTCCTGATAATATTATACGAAAAAAATGGTTTTGTATTTGCTAAAAGAGATGTGAAATAATGATTGGAGAAAAGAGAATAACGGTAGTCCTGCCTGCATATAATGCTTCAAAAACATTGGAGAAAACTTATAGAGAGATTCCACAGGATATTGTAGATAATGTTGTTCTTGTAGATGATAATAGCAGCGACTCTACAATTAAGGTTGCTAAGGAACTCGGAATCAAGCACATCATTCGACATGAAAAAAATACGGGTTATGGTGGGAATCAAAAGTCCTGTTATAATAAAGCACTTGAACTAGATTCTGATATTGTGATAATGTTACATCCGGATTATCAATATACTCCCAAACTAATCCATTCTATGGCTTACCTTATTGCAAATGATGTTTATGAGGTAGTTTTAGGATCTCGGATTTTGGGGAAGGGAGCCAGACGTGGAGGTATGCCAATTTATAAATATATTGCAAATCGTATTCTTACTCTTTTGCAGAATTTCCTAATGAATCAGAAATTATCAGAATATCATTCAGGATATAGAGCATTCTCATCAAAAGTACTAAGGACAGTTAATTATCGGGTAAATTCTGATGATTTTATTTTCGACAATCAAATGCTAGCACAGATCCTATTTGCTGGCTTTCATATTGCAGAAATTACTTGTCCAACGAAATACTTTAAAGAAGCCTCAAGTATTAATTTTAAAAGAAGTGTGAAATATGGCTTAGGTGTAATTCTAACATCTTTTGCATATCGTTTTCAAAAAGCAAGAATAGGTAGATTTAAGATTTTTCAACAATAATAAATTTTAAAACAGTGATAATAAGAAAAGTATCTTATCCCAGAGCAGCTTTAATCGGAAATCCTTCTGATGGGTATTATGGAAAGACAATAGCCTTTTTATTCAGCAATTTTAAGGCTGAAATCCTACTTTACGAAAGTCCAGAACTGGAAATTATTCCAGAAGGGACAGACAGTACTCTTTTCGAAAGCATGCAAGCTATGGTTGAGGAAGTCAATCTTTACGGATATTATGGAGGTGTAAGGTTATTAAAAGCAGCTATTAAGCGATTCTATGAACATTGTCAGCAGAATAATCTAAAACTTGACAAAAGAAATTTTACTATACGATATAAATCAAATATTCCATTTAGATTAGGACTTGCTGGATCCAGTGCTATTATTACTGCAAGCATGAGAGCAATGATGGAATTTTTCGAAGTTAACATTGACCGGGAAATATTAGCAAATTTGGTATTATCTGTTGAACAGGATGAATTATCTATATCAGCAGGTCTTCAGGATAGGGTAGCCCAGGCATATGAAAATCCAATATATATGGATTTTGATGAGAAAATAATGAAAAAGCGGGCTTATGGAATTTATAAAGAAATTAAAACTGAGAATTTTCCTTCATTTTACATTTCTTATCGAAGAGATCAATCGGAAGGGTCAGACATAGTCCATAATACCTTCAGAGAAAGGTTTTTGCTTAAGGAGAAGAAAGTTCTTGATGCAATTGAGAAGTGGAAAGATTTGACGGACAAAGTATATGATATGTTG
This sequence comes from Bacteroidales bacterium, assembly GCA_023135955.1. GTDB lineage: Bacteria > Bacteroidota > Bacteroidia > Bacteroidales > JAGLSB01. Next base: position 3,466 of record JAGLSB010000448.1, read on the forward strand.
CTAAGTGATAACTGGATGCGAATAGATGAATTAATAAATTCTAATTTTGATATTCGTAAATCAGTTATGAATATTTCTGAAAAGAATCTTGAGATGGTTGAAATTGCCAGAAAAACTGGAGCCAGCGCTAAATTTACAGGTTCAGGTGGGGCAATAATTGGAACATATAAGAATGAAGTTATTTTTGAAGAATTAAAAACCAGAATGAATCACATTGGTATTGAAACCATTAAACCCAATATTGTAAGATCTAAACTATGATAAGAAAAGCTGTTATACCTGCTGCAGGATTTGGCACACGTTTTTTGCCTGCTACTAAATCTCAACCAAAAGAGATGCTCCCGATTATTGATACTCCAACAATACAGCACGTTGTAGAAGAAGCTGTTGAATCTGGGATTACCGATATTCTAATGATTATTGGTAAAGGAAAAAGATCGATTGAGGAGCATTTTGACAGAAATTATGAGCTTGAAGCTCAGCTTCTTGAAAAAAATAAGACAGAAGAACTGAATCTAATGAAGAAGATAAATTCTCTCGCTAATATTCATTTTATCTACCAAAAAGAATTGAATGGTTTAGGCGATGCCATAAGTTATGCCAGATATCATGTAAATAATGAACCATTTGCTGTGCTGTTAGGTGATACATTAATTGAATCTAACAACGATATCCCTGTTACAAAGCAATTAATAGATGTTTATAATCATTACCAGGCTTCAGTTGTAGCTTTGGAAGAAGTTCATCCATCTTTAGTGTCAAGATATGGAATAATGGACGGCAGAAAAATCAATAAGAATATCTATGAAGTTGATGGATTCATTGAAAAACCTGCCATAAATGATTCACCTTCAAATCTTGCAATTGCCTCAAGGTATATTTTTACTCCTGAAATATTCAATTATTTAGATAAGTTAAAACCAGGGAAAAATAATGAGATTCAGATTACTGACGCCATGCAAATGATGGCGAAAAAAAAGGCTTGGTACGGATTAAAATTTGATGGTAAACGACACGATATCGGAAACAAGCTTGATTTTCTTAAGACTAATGTAATTTACGGACTTAAGAGAGAGGATATTGGGCCTGAATTCAGACAATGGTTAAAAGAATACATAGAGGATTAGCATTATTTGATATTTCATGTTATTTTTGACATGGTAGCAAAAT
>JAGLSB010000449.1 GCA_023135955.1 Bacteroidales bacterium
AGCTCAACGAAGTTAATATTTCCCAATTAGACCCCTATCTGCTTCGCGATCGGGATCAGTACTGTCTATGCTCAACAACAGTATGGAGTTAATCAAGTTCAGCATAAATTCGACAGAATAATTTTGCTTCTCAAAATTAAAGTCTCACTGATTTAAAGTAGAAATACTGTTTAACAAAAATACATTTTGTTATGCTATATTCAAGCGATCACTTATCATCCTCTGTAAACTGATGTACATTTTCAGGAATTAATGTCTGATTGTAAACTTTTTCAAAATCAGAATATAATATTTCTCCTAATATCGGTCTTAATTTCTCAAATAAATATTCTGGTTCTTTTACAAGTTTAGGGTAATGTATAAAAGTAATTGGAACAAAGTTGTTGGCCATACTGACGAGCATATGACTTAAGTCCCTTAGTAAGATTGCTTTCTGCTTTTTTGGACTGCTGGTTCTGGTCATCCCACCAGCATATCCTCTATTAGAGGAAAAGATACGTTTGATAAGTGATTTCTTATTCCTGGCAGATTTCGAAACGAAAACTCGACTTTTTGCAGCAGCATCTATATCTCGGATTGGAATAAACGCATGGTCGATAATTATGTCAGAGCTATCTATTACGTCATTTATGTAATGGGAAATATGTGGACTTTTTACAATGTATGGTGCATCAGGTTTTCTGATATTTCTTTCCAATCCTGCACGTGCGTTTTTATCAATATTTTTCTCAATATCTTCGGCCTTATAACCAGTATCCAATCCGAGCTTAGTAAGTATTGTCATTATAAAAGTAGTTCCTGCCCTACCTGTTCCTGCAAAAATAACATGATGTCTCTTTTTCATTTTGTTTAATGTCGCTAATAACAACAAATAGATCCAATGTGTTTATCGGTATATATCTGTTATACACAAATAAATATATTTCTTTTCGAATTGCTTTATGGGGGCACAAAAGTATTAATTCTTTACTTTATTTTACAAAAAACATCTCAAAAATATTTTTAACCTAAAAAAACATTAGCACTACACTTTTGCTTCCGCTTTGAATCCCATTCGGTTTATTAAGAGCGTATTTGAGTTAATATTTGTTAAATACCAGCAAATTATAGTAAGTTTTAAACAACTATCTTCCCTGGGAAACAAATACTTGGTTTTTTTATATATTTTTGGGCTCTATTAAAACAATGAGAAAGTTATTCTTTATTTTATCAATAGTTTTTATTTCTACATCAGGCCTTAAGGCACAAGATGAAGGAGATTTAATTCAATTTTCAGGAGTTATAAGAGATCTGAAATCTGAACCTGTAGAAAATGTTCATATCATAAATATTCATAAAAGGTCTGGTACCACATCAAACCCTAAAGGAATGTTTTCCTTTATTGTTAACCATACCGACAGCATTCTTTTTACAGCTGTAGGTTATAAGAATACTTTGGTGGTAATTCCTAAGAAAACTAATGGTCAACATTATCCAAGAGATGTTTATCTATTAAATGACACAATACAACTTGCTGAAGTAAAGATATTTCCATGGAAGTCATACGCAGAATTCAAGGTAGCATTTATAAACCTCGAATTACCTGATGATGACATCAAAAGGGCTTATAAGAATATTGCGCTAATCAAAGCTCAGTTAAATATGGATTTTGAACCCGATGCCAATCTATCGTACAAGAATTATATGAACCAGGAACACCAGGCTTTGTATAGCATGGGCCAAATTCCATACTATTCGGTTCTTAATCCTCTAAACTGGATAAAGTTTTTTGATGCCCTAAAAGATGGCGATTTTAATAATAATGATGATAATGATTGATCTTTTCTTTATTTAATCACAATTTTTTACGAATAATTTTGTTATTGGTTAATCCTGAGATGAAAAACCTATTAACCATATTTATCTTTTCTGCCCTATTTACTGCCTCCATCCATGGACAAGCAAAAATAGCTGGAACTATTACAGATAATGATAATAAGGCTGTTTTCCTGGCTAATATTGCTATTGAAGGAAGGAATATCGGCACAATGACTGATAATTTGGGGCAATTCAAGCTTAATGTACCTGATACTGAGAATCTGAAAGTTGTAATATCCTGTATTGGTTATATAAGTCGTGAATTCGATCTGCATCTGGACTCTGATGAAAGTCATATTCTCGACATCACACTTGAAAAAGATATTCGGGAGTTAAATGAAGTTTCTATTTCTGTCAGACAGGAAAGAGCCACTAGTTTTCAAAGTATTGATATCTCAGCATTGGATTTGCTTCCAAATACTACAGGAGGTATTGAAACAATAATAAAAACTCTACCGGGAGTATCTTCAAACAATGAGTTAAGCTCACAATTTAATGTTAGAGGAGGAAATTTCGACGAAAATCTAATTTATGTGAATGGAATACAGATTTACCGTCCTTTCCTTGTCAGGTCAGGTCAGCAAGAAGGTTTGAGTTTTATAAATCCTGATATGATTTCTGGTATTAGGTTTTCCGCCGGAGGCTTTGATGCACAGTATGGTGATAAAATGTCCTCGGTTCTCGATATTAGTTATAAAGTTCCAAAAGGTTTTGCCGGTTCTGTTTCAGGTAGTCTTTTAGGAGGATCAGCTCATCTTGAGGGTTTAAGTAAAAATGGAAAATTAAGTGCCATTGCAGGTTTTAGATATAAAACCACCGCATACCTTTTGAACAGTCTTGAAACTACCGGGAATTACCAGCCTCAATTTGCTGATATTCAGTCCTTAATCCGCTATAGCATTAATCCAAAGCTTGAATTAAGCTTCCTTGGAAATATATCATTAAATAAATATAGTTTCATTCCCGAAAGCAGGAAAACTGAATTTGGAACTGCAAGCGCCCCTCATCACATGAAAATTACTTATGAGGGTAATGAAACAGATCAGTTTGATACATATATGGGTGCTACTACACTAAAATGGGATCCATCAGAAAGAACCAGTCTAAAATTTATCACATCAGCATTCACCACACGTGAAGTTGAAAGTTTTGATATATTGGGTCAATATTGGATAAATGAGCTTGATAATACAATAGGATCTGAAACATTCGGTGATAGTATTATGAATTTGGGAATAGGATCTTTTTTGAATCATGCCAGAAATTACCTTGAGGCATATGTTTATTCAGCTTCCGTTGTTGGAGAACACAAGAGTAATAATCATATCCTGAAATGGGGAACATCTGCTGAATACCAGCTTGTAAACGACAGGATTAGCGAATGGGACCTTATCGATTCTTCTGGATATTCAGTTCCTACCGCATCAGAGATGCTTGATTTGTATAATGTTCTGAAATCTGATAATCAATTATCAATTTTCAGGTTTTCCGGATTTATCCAGGATACCTGGTCTTATAAATTCAATGAAAATGAATATTACCTTACGGCCGGGATTAGAACAACATATTTAGATTTAAGCCAACAGTTTTTAGTAAGTCCCAGGATTAATTTCTCATATAAGCCTTACTGGGAAAGAGATCTGATGTTTCACCTTTCAACAGGAGTATATTATCAACCTCCTTTTTATAAGGAGATGAGAGATTTGGAGGGGAATCTGAATGAAGATCTGAAGGCTCAGCAATCCATACATCTTGTTGCAGGAGGCGATTATATATTCAGTGCATGGGACAGACCCTTTAAATTCAGTACAGAATTATACTATAAGCATCTGAATAATCTTGTGCCCTACAAAGTTGATAATGTAAGAATTGCTTATGCCGGAGAGAACCTTGCATCAGGCTATACAATGGGAATTGATTTCAAGATAAATGGTGAATTTGTCCCAGGAGCCGAGTCATGGGTAAGCATGTCGTTAATGCAATCAAGGGAAGATATAGAAGGCGATATTTTTCTCCTTGATTATGAAGATGGATCTCAGGAATATTATGAACCCGGCTACTACCCAAGGCCAACGGATCAGCTAATGACATTTGGCCTGTTTTTCCAGGATTATTTACCAAATAGTCCGGAATATAAAGTAAATCTTAATTTCCTTTATGGTTCAAGGCTTCCATATAGCTCACCTACAAAAGACCGCTACGATAATGTATACCGTCTACCACCATACAGACGAGTGGATATAGGGTTTTCAAAAGTCTTAATTAAGGATAATAGCAATTTTAATGAAGGAAATCCCTTAAATCATATTCGAAATATGTGGCTGAGTGCTGAAATTTTTAACCTACTAGGTATAAATAATACAATTTCCTATTTATGGGTTCGTACAATTTCCAATCAGGAGGGCATACCTGATATTTTTGCAGTTCCTAATTATCTTACCAGCAGGCGGTTTAATGTGAAATTGACTGCGAGATTTTAATAAATGGGTATTGTAGAGACGCAAGATTTTGCGTCTCTACAATATCCATTTACCATGAAATACAAATTCAGCTATTTCTTTTCGTACTCGTTTGGCTTTTTCCCTTTTTTTCAATTCATCTGGCAGATTTGCGATTTCACCTCTGTAACCGATAGCCATTATTGCTGCGGGTTCGAAGTTTTCAGGAATATTCAGCAATTTCCTTGCTGCTTCAAAGTCATAGCCTCCCATTTGATGAACAAATAATCCCATTGATGTTGCTTGTATCAATAAATTCCCAACAGCCATTCCAAGGTCATGAAATGCAAAACGATTTGGCCTGTTCATATAGTCTTTAACTTCTGCCACACTCAAAACCAGAATGGGCGCAGTTTCTGCCCAGATTCTATTACCTTCCATCAACAATGAATAAAATTCATCATAGATTTTATCCTGTGCTTTTCTGGCAATCACAAATCGCCATGGTTGCGCATTATAACTGGAAGGAGCCCATCGCGCTGCTTCGAAGAGAATTTGAATGTTTTTTTCATCTATTTTTTTATTAGAAAAGGAAAGGATACTTTTTCTTTTGGTGATTAGTGGCTGAATTATATTATTTGACATATTAAATGTGTTTTGTGTATAACATTTTTGTATGTGTTTTGTTTTTGGGTGGGTTTCTGGATTCTAGTGCCATCTATCTAATAATTAAACTATCTGGATTTTGTCTGCAATCCCATAAAGTATGAATAATGATGAAATCATTAATAATTAGACCACGAAAAGGTTTTAGCGAAGATTTTAGCCCAAGATAAGGCTGTGATTGAAGATGTTTTACATTTTTGGTAATTAGCTTAAAAAGCTTATTGGAATAACTTCTACTTTGGTTTCTTTTATTGTAGAATTCCAGAATTTTTATCAATTTATCATTAGCTCTATTTGACCAGATTATTTTCCGTTTAGCCATTTGTTTATTTCTTGATCTAGTTTTCTCTGCTCAATAAACAAACCTTCATTAACCTCCTTCTGAGATAATAAGATCTCATTTTTCTGCTCGTCAGTAAGTAATATAGTTTTTTCTGATTTTGAATCAAGCATAGTCTTGATAGCCTCCAGGAATTGAATGTCATCAATCTCTTTTATTCTTTTAATCAAATTGTTTTTAATTTCAAGCTGTGTCATTTTGCGCTTTTTCTCAAAAATACAAAATATATTCCAATCCAACACCCCCTCTTCCGATAGCTATCGGAA
>JAGLSB010000045.1 GCA_023135955.1 Bacteroidales bacterium
CAAATCCTATCGACGTACTAGCTACCGGAAATGCCGAACAAATAGGAGAGATTATCGATTATTGCAACAACAAATTTACTTCAATTGATGCAATGGTGATTATTTTTGGAACTAGCGGACTTACTGAAGTATTTGATGTGTATGATGTAATTCACAATAAAATTCTTAATGGAAGTAAACCTATTTTTCCTGTTTTACCTTCGGTTGGAACAGCCGGGCCAGAAGTAAAATCCTTCATTTCAAAAGGTCATTTTAATTTTCCTGATGAAGTATTGCTGGGAAAGGCTTTAGGTTCTGTCAGGAAAACACCAAAACCTTTCAATAGCGAGGTATTTTCAGATGAGATTGACATAAAATCGATGAGAAAAGTTATCGAATCAGCTCAACCAGGATATATTTCCGAAAAAGAGATTTATCAATTATTCGATGCAGCTGGAATTCCAAGGGTAAAAGCTTATCTGGCCAAATCGGAAAGTGAGGTCAAAGAAGAAGCTGCCAAATGTGGATTCCCACTGGTAATGAAAGTAATTGGTCCCTTGCATAAGTCAGATGTGGGGGGAGTTGTATTGAATATTGATTCAAACGAAATGCTGTTCGAGGCATTTAACAAAATGAAAAGTATTCCCGGATATGAAGAAGTATTAATGCAAGCCATGGTTTCGGGTACTGAACTATTTCTGGGAGCTAGCTATGAAGAAGGATTTGGGCATCTTGTGTTATGCGGACTGGGCGGAATTTTTGTAGAAGTAATTAAAGACGTGGCTTCAGGATTGGTTCCACTAGGAAAAGATGAAACGCTGAATATGATACGCTCGCTTAAGTCTTATAAAATAATTGAAGGAATTCGTGGACAAGAAGGAGTTGATGAGATGAAATTTGCAGAAATTATTATGCGACTCTCAACACTTCTGTATCACTGTCCAGAAATAAAAGAAATAGATATGAATCCATTAATTGCCGAAGCCGACAGAATTGTAGCGGTTGATGCGAGGATACGTATTTCGTAAACATCAAATTGGTTTCAAGTTTAAGGTTAGAACTCTTCAAACCTGAAACTCTTCAAACCTGAAACCTGAAACTCTTCAAATACATGAAAGATCTAAAATTCACCACCCTCTTCATCCTTCTCTTCCTGCCTTTTTTTCTTTTTCCTTCAGTTTTTGAATTTTATTATCAATTTAATCTGGATCACGGATTGATAATGAGCTTTATCAAGTTTGGAATTTTGGCAACATTGGGTGAAGTAATAGGATTGAGGATCAGGACCGGTAATTACAATCAAAAAGGCTTTGGAATATTACCAAGAGCTTTGGTTTGGGGTGTTTTGGGACTTAGTCTGAAAGCTGCCTTTGATATATTTGCTACGGGAACTCCGTTTTTTCTCGAAAATGCAGGGATGCAAAATGCAAGCGAAATAATTCATGGTGACCTGAGTGCCTCGAAAATACTGGTGTCATTTTCCATTTCTGTGGCCCTCAATTTATTTTACGCTCCTGTTTTAATGACTGCTCATAAAATTACAGATAATCACATTACAAATACAGTAGGAAGTTTGAGAGGATTTTTTACTTCCATTGATATTCTCTCAATATTAAAAAATATTGACTGGGATACCCATTGGAATTTTATTTTAAAAAGAACTATACCAATATTTTGGATTCCGGCTCAAACAATTACCTTTTTATTACCTTCTGAGTATAGGATTTTGTTTGCAGCTTTTCTTGGTATCGTTCTTGGTGTTTTACTAGCTGTAGCTAGTTTGAAGGGGAGGACTTAGCTGTTTTATATCCAATTCTGGGACGGTTTTTATATTTTAACTCCTTCTGTTTAGCATCGTCAAATTGTTTGAGATAATCTATTATCATTATGATTTTATCACCTTGATTAGACATTTGTTTTTTTATCTTCTCAATTTCTAACAGCACATCCTTTTTTAAGGACAGCATTTCACGCATTTTGTTAAAAGTCCGTACTATTTGGATATTTACATCTATGGCGCGGTCGCTATTCAGAATACTAGCTAACATAACCGTACCATGTTCGGAGAATACATATGGTAGGTACCGTGAAAATTTTAGTTTTTTAAGGTGGTCGCATTTTGCGACCA
>JAGLSB010000450.1 GCA_023135955.1 Bacteroidales bacterium
GAAGCACGTAGTTTAAGGTAATTCAAAAAGGATATATTATCCATGAAATCTTCTTTTGAAACAATCCATGCTAAACCAGCAGAAGGGGCCAACTCCATTCTATTATCCTCATCAAGCTTTCTGCTTCCGATTCCCATAGCCGAAAACTCTGCAATATAACGCTTGTTGTACATATAGTTTGCAGACAATCCTGTATGAAACAACACATCTTTTTGCAGCTCCCCATTAAAAGTGAGTTGGTCTGCATAAATCACAGCTACAGCTGACAGGTCATGAAGCCCAAAGTTGCGATTATAGGTAAGGTTTCCATAATAAGAGAGCTGTCGGAAAGAGTCCGAGTTATCTTCATTTGTATTATACTTATTAGATGGATTATCAACACCATGTATATTGACTGTATCGCATAAACCTAGCGAATCGTTAAAAATAGGTTCATAAATTGCATATTCATAGTCTTGTTGGGTAAATAATGAATTGTAGAAGTTCATCCCTGCATAAGCTTTTGCAGCAAGACCTTCTGTTATAAAGCTCAAATCAAAATCCAACTTTCCTCCAAACTGGACATAACGTTGTTGGTACTTTACCCTACCGTCTTGTACCAAATCACCATAGATTTGATCATTTGCAAACGAAGAGCTACCGCCTAACAATTTCCCGTCAATCAGGTTCGCATCAGAAAGTACCATGTCGCGTGTAGCCTCATCAGCAATAATCGATGGATCCCAAAGAACAGGATATGCATTCGGAAGAATTGACGCAAATTCGTTCCAATAATTGACATTTGGTCTTTCACTAAAATTCAAGCGAGTAGAAGCATCTACAGCCATTTTCATGTATTGATTAATTTTAAAATCGAGGTTTCCCCTAAAATTGAATCGATTCGTTTTATCTGGAATTGCATTATTTAACCAGCCATCACTTTGCATCCATTCGGTACTAACATAGTAACGGGCATCCTCGTCACCACCGCTCACATCAGCGAAAACATTAACATCAGTTGTGAAGGGGCGCAAATACTCATCTGTATAGAAGTCATTGTCCGGATAAAAGGCTTCGTTTGAGCTATTTACGGTAGAGTATGAGTCGATTAATTCCTGACTGAATTTCAATGATAAAGCATCTACACCATCATTCAGCTGAGCTTCGTTGTATTTCTCCATATAGTCGACAGAATTCAGATAATTTGGAAGCACACGCGGTTCTGAAAGGGAATACTCACCTCTTATACGAATCTTTTGAATACCAGCCTTACCTCTTTTGGTGTTAATCAAAATAACTCCCTGATCTCCTTGCGCACCATAGAGAGCTTTAGAAACAGCATCTTTAAGTACAACAATAGATTCTACTTCCATCAGGTTAAGGCTTTCGTAATAGTACCGGTCCTGACGGATTCCATCAACAATTATAATGGCATTTCCGGTTCCCCAAATGTTATAAGAGTCAAATACTCCCGATACCTTACCATTGATTGCACTTCCAATATTTGAACGTGAATCTCTCATCATTTCTGATTCAGCATCAATGAAATTTATCGATCCGGTGGTTCTCTCTTTCGAAATCTCTTCAAGAACCAGATTGATTTTTAAATCCTCTTTATTCAAGCTATCCAAAGGTATTTCTACGATGGATTCTACTCCCATATTTCCTTGGGCTAAAAGGGCTTGCGATAATGTCAAACACATTATCAGCGAGGTTATTTTCATGGTATTATTATTTATATTCATAATATCTTCTTCAAGTAGGTTAAATAATTACCAGCCAGGATTTTGTTCCCAATCATATGAAAAATATGTTTGATCCTCTCTGAACGGCATCCAGTAGTGAGGTTCCTTAAATGTGTATGTTCCATTTGCCTGTGCATCTACTCGCATGACGGTTTCATTATCAACAGGATCAGTTACAACGGTACTTCCACCAACCAGGTCAAAAGCAAGAACCTGAAGAGGTGAACCATCTTTAAGATGTGCGCGCTTCCAGCGACGGAGATCAAACCAATAAGTCCCCTCGAAAGCCATCTCAACCGCTCGCTCATTTCTATATAGCAGGCGGAATGCTTCATCAGCCCCGATCTCCTCACTAACAGGAATAATATAACTCTCATAGGATGGCAATGTTGTAGCTACATCCGGCTGACCGGCACGCAATCGTACAGCATTTACCGCTTGCTCGGCGGTCAATGTACCTCCAGCAGGGATTGAAGTGTAACTACCGGTACTCTCAAAGGCAGCTTCAGCATATGTCAGGTAAATATCAGCCAGACGCAACAATGGAGTCGCATAACCGGTTCTTCCCGTATTGTCTTTGTTAGCACCATCAGGAAGGTATTTTCGAATTACATAACTGTTAACTTGTAATCCTCTCCTATCTGAACATAAATTCAATTTTATGCTTCCTGCTTCGTCGCCATGGACGTAGAAATTCAGATCAAAACGTGCATCGCGATTCTCCCATCGCTTTTCAGTAATTTTATCATACTCTGGTTTGTAGCGGGTGCCATCTGTCATCTCAAACTTATCAACATACTGGAGAGTAGCATTTGCTCCGTCCTGGTTTGTAAGGGGCTTACAACCATAGACCCTGCCTGCAGTCTGTCTGATAGAAATTGACCCAAACATATCGGTTGGCTTTTTAAACAACACTTCCATGGTACCTGGCTGAATATCACCGCTGAAGGTACAGTACATCTGCCTCATATCATCCCACTTTGTTAAACCATCACCATTAACTTCCGGCATACCTGTAGGCTGTTGGCCAATTACATCAATTGCAGCATCAATCGTCTCCTGACAGGCCTTTGCACAGCGGGTAAGCAATTCGTTATCGTACTCTAAATTGCCTGTAGCCTGTTCGTTAAAAAGAGGGCTGGCAGAATATTGTAAGGCTTTGGCCTTATATCCTAAAGCTGCTAATTTAGTTGGTCTACCGTAATTAATATTTAATGCAGGCCAAACAGCAGGCAATAATTCAGCTGCAGCTTCCATATCTTCTACAATTCGCTCAAATACTGCCTGAGTGTCGTTATAGGTTTTACCATTCTTTTCAAGACTCCAGTGACGCTGCATGAATCCTGTTTGATTATCACCTGGAATGATCATGTCGGTGTACGGGATTGTTCCCCAAATACGCACATACTCGTAATGCCAGAACGCACGGTAAAACAGCGCCTGACCTTTAAGCCAGTTCCTTTCTTCATCGGTGGCATCTGTCAGGAGATCAGTTTCTAACTTATCCAGAGAGTTGTTTGCAATTCGCAGGCATTCCCAAATATGAGTATAAAGTCCGGTATGGGATGTTTCATTATCACTTCCTTCATCATGATCAAAGAAGACTGATTGAGATGCCATCAAACCACCACTGCTCTGGCTATAACGACCAAGGTTAGCATGGATGACTGATTGTCCCTCTTTACTCACACACTCGCCTCCAAGAGACATTGTACGACGGGCGCCATGACGGTTATAGTCAACAAGTAGCTCCATAATATTATCCTGGTAGCCCTGAAAATTTTCATAGGTTTTGAAAACATCCTCCTCGTCCAATGCAGCTTCGGGAGGTATGTTCAAATAATCTTCACAGCCTGAAAAAATGACCATCAGGGCTATGACAATTAGGTAAAATATATTGTTTTTTATCATTATTTCAATTTCATTTACGGTTTTACATTTGAATATTTATCCCAAAATTGATTTGCTTCTTAATCGGATAATTTTTACTGTCATGATTGGCGCCAACCCCATCATCAGGCATTTTGGTCCACAAGAATAAGTTTCTTCCATTTACATAGACTTTCAGATTATCAATGCTCAAAGGTTTTGTCCAGCGCTTTGGCAGGTTATAGGCAAGTTGAATTGATTGGACACGGAAAAATGAACCATCGTAATATGAATAATGTCCCTCAGGCGAATACTTATCATCCAATGAAAGCGCAGGGTATGTCGGATCTGAATTATTGTATGCCGGAGTCCATGTTTGATCCAATATATAAGATGGAACATAGGAGTTATTACGATAAAACATAGTAACATCAATCCTGCGAGTAACATTGTAAGCCCCAACAAATTGAGAGGAAAACTGGAATCCTTTGAAGTCGGCTCCCAATGTGAAACTATAGTTGTTTTGCGGATAAACCGGATAACCATATGGAACTACATCATCGGTGCTCTCATAGGCCCCGTCAGCGTCATAATCAAGCATCACCAGGTCTCC
>JAGLSB010000451.1 GCA_023135955.1 Bacteroidales bacterium
CCTTGAAAGCATATATTTAGCAGTATGTTCCGTTGAAGAATATGAAGCAGATAACGATATTTTAAACCAGATAATAGACCTGAAATATCCTCTGGATAATTTGAGGGAACGTGCCTCAATAATAAAAAACGATCCTAGTATTACCCAAACCATTACTTTTCTTAATAAGATTGATTCAATATTTAGTGAATTCAATATTATCGATGAAGAAATGGAGGTGACTGAGACGAATGAAGGTGGAATTAATATTAGTGGTGGTGAGTTAATTAGGTTGAATGAAGATGATTTTCTATTATTGAAAAATAAAATAATGGAAATGCGAAACTCTATTGTGAAAATAAAGTAAAAAATTGATAAAATGTATATGAAGAATTTAATATATATTGGGATAATATTTACCCTTAGCTTCTCTGTTATTGCTGAGACTAAAGCACAGAATTGTAAGAAGTTCCACCTTTATAGTTATTGTATGCAGAGTCCTGGCCCAAAATATAAGATGGAGGGGCAATCAAGAAGTAATATTATTGGTCTGGGGGATAAATTAATTTATAGTGTTGTATTCTATGGAGAAAGGCATTATCAACTTTACTTTTGTGCAAGTAAAGAGTTTGTGCCAATTCATTATGTTTTACGCGATGCTAATACAAATGAACTTATATATGACAATAAGAAAGACGACTATGTTGAAACAATAGAGCTTAATATTGAAAATACAAGTCGAATAAAAATTGAAGTATCTGTCCTTGGATCAGAACAAGATAGAGAAACATTAGATGAATATTTTGGATGTTTGGGATTCCTGATGCTATATAAGAAAGCCTCCTAAACTAAACTGTTCTAAAATAATAATTCTAAAAATTTTCCAATAGTTTGTCAACGCGGTTAAATAATGACTCACTAGCCTTTATAAGTGGAAGTCTTACTTTATCAGTGCAAATATCTGCTCGACTAAGAAAAGCTTTTACTCCTGCAGGATTCCCCTCTGCGAACATTGCATCAATAACAGGAATCATCGTATAATGAATTTTCCTCGATTCCTCTATCTTATTTGAAAGAGCTAATCTAACCATTTCTGAAAATGCTTTCGGAAAAGCATTGCCAACTACAGAAATTACTCCCGACCCCCCCAGGCTTATCATAGGAAAAGTAATTGCGTCATCACCCGACACAACATGAAAATTCTTTGGTTTATTTCTGATTATCTCCATAATCTGAGCGAAGTCACCAGAAGCTTCCTTAATTGCTACAATATTCTCAAATTCATTTGCCAGCTTAAGACAAGTTTCGGTAGAAATATTTGAACTGGTTCTTCCAGGTACATTATATAGAACTACTGGTAATGGGGAAGCCTGTGAAACAGCTTTGAAATGTTCGTAAATACCCTCCTGGGTAGGTTTGTTATAATAAGGTGCAACAGACAATATCCCATCAATACTACTGAAGTCATAGTTTGAAATGTCCCGTACCAGTGCATTAGTATCATTTCCTCCCATTCCTATAATAATCGGGACTCTATGCGCATTAATCTTAATTATCGCCCTAACAACATCTTCCTTTTCTTTGGATGATAGAACAGGCGTTTCAGCCGTAGTGCCCAGAGCAACCAGATATTCAACTCCTCCATTAATTACATGATTGACTAATTTTTCAAGAGAATCAAAATCAATTTCACCACTATCTGTAAATGGAGTAACGAGTGCAACCCCTGTTCCTCTAAAATTAATCTCTGCCATAAGGTATATTTATTTTTATTTTATTCCGATTTATTTAGCATCGAAACATAATTAATAACTTGTTCCAAAAGGTACTTTACTGAATTGTCTTGTTCAATGTTTATCATCATATCCAGATCATTTTCACCTTCTCTGAATTTCCCAACTTTAAATTGGGCGCTGGAAAGACTGATAATGTATGAAGAAGTTATATGATCGCTTAAACTCAGATCAAATAATATATCAAATTTCTTTGCTATAAAATCTTCAGCAATTTGATCTTTAGGACGAAATTTCCAATCAAGATCACTATTACTTAAGACATTACATGCATCCCATAATAATAACTCGCCAGGAACTTCATCTGAATTTATATAGCACAAAATTTCAGTTTTAATTTTATTGTATTCTAATCGATTACAGAAGTGCCTGATTTTCCCTAATGATTCCGTATCATTACAATCAAAGAATATCCCAACCGATTTTGCAGTAGAAAAATTATAGACTTTACGGTTTCTTACAAGTGATTTCTTCTTCTTTCGAATACTAAACCTTGTAAGTGATTTTCTGGGCTTAACAAATATTTTCACAATTCAAAAATACTAATTTTACGCTGAAATAGCTACTTTCTCTATAAGATCATTTTAAGAAATTCATCTTCTAAGATAATTTTTATACCCAGGACCTCTGCTTTTTTCCTTTTTGATGGGCCCATATTATCGCCAGCAATTAGAAAATCAGTATTTGCACTAATAGATGAAAGGTTTTTTCCGCCGTGTTCTTCAATCAACTTTTTAATGCCATCGCGGGAAAACTGATAGAATTTACCAGATATTACAAAACTATTACCCTCAAGATTATTAGATTTGAGAGCTTCTTCTTTCATATAGAATTTCAATCCTGCCTGTTTCAATTCTTCAATGACTTCCAGATTTTTCGGGTCTGAAAAGTATACAGAGACACTTTGAGCAATTATAACACCTATTTCATCAACATTAACCAACTCTTCCATCGATGCTTCTGTTATTGCTTCAATTGTTTTAAAGTGTCTTACAAGTTTTTTTGCAACAGTTTCACCAACATACCTTATGCCAAGTCCAAAAAGGACTCTTTCAAAGGGAACGGATTTTGAGGCATTTAAACTTTCAATTAGATTTTCGGCTGACTTTTCTGCAAATCTATCTAAACCTTTTAGGTCGTTATAAGTTAATTTATATAGGTCAGAACTTTGATTAATGAGTCCTTCTCTGTACAATTGGTCAATCGTTGCTTCAGCAAGATTTAAATCCATCGCTTTACGAGAAACAAAATGTTCAATCTTTGCTTTCTTTTGTGGTGGGCAACCATTTTCGTTTGGACAATAATGAGCTGCCTCATTTTCATTTCGAATAAGAAGTGTTTTACATTCAGGACAGTGACTTATGAATTTGAATTCAGTCATTCCTGAACTTCGGGCTTTTTTATCAACGCCAACAATTTTCGGAATGATTTCGCCTCCCTTTTCAACATAAACCATATCACCCACACGGACATCCAGTATTTTTATCTGATCTTCATTGTGCAATGAAGCCCTCTTTACGGTAGTTCCTGCAAGTAATACGGGCTCAAGATTGGCAACAGGAGTAACTGCCCC
>JAGLSB010000452.1 GCA_023135955.1 Bacteroidales bacterium
CCGCTATCGATCCACGACTTACACTGCCCATATACATTGGGCTTCCAGTGTTTATTTTCTTCAAGTATCCAGTTTTTCAAAAAAGCCTCGTGTTTATCGAGTGGTAAAAACCAGTGTTTTGTTTCCTTCTGAATCGGGACGGAGCCAGAAAGAGTAGATTTGGGATTGATAAGGTCAGTTGCATTTAGCGTAGTACCACAATTTTCGCACTGGTCACCATAAGCATTTTCATTGCCGCAATGTGGGCATGTACCTGTAATATAACGGTCTGCAAGAAATTGATTTGCCTCAGGGTCAAAATATTGTTCGGTTGTCTTTTCAGTAAACTCACCTTTATCATAAAGCGTTTTAAAAAATTCTGATGCTGTTTCATAATGAACAGGCGAAGTAGTTCGGGAATAAATATCGAAATCTATACCCAGTTTTTCAAAAGAATCCTTATTCATAGAATGATACTTATCCACTACATCTTGTGGACCAACTCCTTCCTGTCTTGCTTTAATGGTAATTGGAACACCATGTTCATCAGAACCACAAACGAATAAAACATCCGTTTTTTTGGACCTGAGATAACGTGAATAAATATCAGCCGGAACATAAACACCTGCCAGATGTCCAAGATGAATTGGTCCGTTTGCATACGGGAGAGCAGCTGTTAAAAGGTATCTTTTATAATTTTTCATGCTTATTTTATGCTATAAAATTAGAAATGCAAAGTTAGTAAATATAGTGAGAAGTGGATAGAGAATAAGAATGCCGGGATAAATCTTAATAGACAAAAAAAATATTTATTTTTATAGAAAATCTTCAATATGATTACACCACCCTATTTAAAATCAGGAGATACAGTTGGAATTGTTGCACCTTCAAGGAGTATTGATAATGTTAGCATTGAAAAGTTTACATATCAGCTCGGGGAATGGGGTTTAAATTGGAAATTTGGGGATAATTTGTTTGGACAATACAATAGGTTTTCAGGCAAAGATGAAGAGCGTGGTGATGATCTTCAGAATATGATAAATGACCCTGAAATTCGTGCAATTTTTGCCGCAAGGGGAGGATATGGATCGATCAGGACTCTTCAGAATGCAGATTTTTCAAATTTTGAGAAAGATCCGAAATGGCTTATTGGCTATTCGGATATTACGGTTTTACATTCCTATATTAATAAATTCACAGGGACAGAAAGCATACACGGTCCTATGCCACTGAATTTCAGGGAAACTCCCGACAAAGAAAGTGTAGAAAGTCTACGAAAAGCATTATTTGGCGAGTCTCTAGGCTATAAATTTGAGGGTCATGAATTAAATATTGAAGGCGAAGCTGATGGAGAAATTGTTGGAGGGAACCTGGCTCTTATTTCAAGTTTGAATGGCACAGTATTATTTCCCGACCTTCGAAATAAGATCTTATTTATTGAAGATGTTGATGAATATCTCTACAATATTGATAGAATGATGATGAATCTTTCACTCAGTGGAGTATTCAACAGAATTAAGGCGCTTGTTGTTGGGGATATTGGTATTAAGAAGGAAGAAGACGATATTCCTTTTGGGAAGACAGCCCAGGAAATTATTCATGAAATTACTGATCAATACAATATTCCGGTATGTTTTAATTTTCCGGCAGGGCATGTTTTTAAAAACAAGACGCTGATTTTTGGACGCAAAATTCAATTAAGGGTAGAGGAGAACAAAAGTTCTCTTGTATTTAACACTTAATTTTTTGGTTGCTGGTTTCCCGATAGCTATCGGGATGTTGCCGGTAGCGCAACCATTAAACATCAACCATCATGGCGGAACATAATGAAAAGGGATTGAAGGCTGAAGATATAGTCGCAAAATATTTGTCTGAACAACAAATGAAAATTCTTGAAAGGAATTGGAGATTTGGTCATAAAGAAATAGACATTATTTCTATGGATGGAGACAAGTTGGCGATTGTGGAGGTAAAAGCACGTAGTATAAAAAATGCCGAAACACCAGCTGAACTTTTAAGTGGACAAAAAATGAGGCATTTGGTCGATGCTGCAGAGGAGTATATTATCAGAAATGATATTGATAATGATGTGAGATTTGATTTTGCTTTAGTACTATTTGGTACTGAAGGCTATAGTATTGACTATGTAAAGGATGCTTTTATTCCTGGGGTGAATTGGTAGGGGAAGAAGTTATGGAGATATGAAGTTAAAGAAAGAGCTAGATCTTAATAAGAACTACAAAGAATTTAAAATTAGGGTATATTCTCGAATAAATTAAAGCTAGCTTGAGATTTATAATTATAATACTTATCTTTGACGTCAGTAACGCAATAAGTTAGTATGATTTTATCATTTGGTTCAAGAGAAACTGAAAAAATCTGGAAAGGTGAAAGGGTTAAAAAGATTCCTTTGGAAATTCAACATATTGGAAGAAGAAAATTAAGAATGCTTAATAATTCACAAGAGATTATAGATCTAAGAATACCTCCTTCCAATAGGCTGGAAAAATTGAAAGCTAAAGCCAAAGATTTTTATAGTATCAGGATTAATGATCAATGGAGGGTAGTATTTAAATGGGAGGGCAATCATGCTCATGAAGTTAAAATTATAGATTATCACTAATAATGGAGGATTAATAATGGCAAGTTTATCAAATATTCACCCGGGAGAAATATTATTAGAAGAATTTCTTAGACCAATGGGAATTTCTGCTTATAGATTATCGAAAGACACAGATGTTCCTCAAACTCGCATCTCTCAAATTATTAATGGTAATAGGAGAATTACTGCAGACACTGCTTTAAGACTAAGTTCCTATTTTGGTAATTCTGCAAAATTCTGGCTTGGTTTGCAAGATGATTATGATATTGAAGAGGAAAGTAATAATCATAGTGAAATACTTATTAAAATAAGAAATATTAGAAGTCAGAACATACTTCAGCAAAGATTATAGCAATTTAAATACTTAATCAGAAATATGAACATCGAAGAAATCAGACAATACTGCCTAAGCAAAAAAGGAGTAAACGAAAGTTTTCCTTTCGATGAGACTACTCTGGTGTTTAAAGTAATCAGTAAAATATTTGCATTAACTAGTCTGGATAGAGATTTTGGCATTAATCTGAAGTGCGATCCGGAAAAAGCCATACAATTACGGGAGAGGCACTCTTATGTTGTGCCGGGTTACCATATGAATAAAAAACATTGGAATTCAGTTAGATATGATCTTGCAGGAAATGATGAATTGATGGAGTGGATAGATCATTCTTATGACCTGGTCAAAAACTCCCTTACAAAAAAGGAACAAGCACTCATTAAGTGAAGGTAATCAATAGATTAGTCCTCTGTGAGTTTAGAATAATATCCAATTAACTTCTTGCAAAGACTATCAGGGGATTGATATTCCCTTTGTCCCCTTCCTTAATTGCATAAATGTATTTTTTACGGGATCCATCTGCTTTGACCATATTAGAATGATTCCAGGTGAAAACATCTTTCTCAAAAATAGATTCAATGATAATATCTGCCATAAGTCGCGAATGACGACCATTTCCGTTTGGAAAACAATGAATATTAACAAGACGATGTTTAAATCTGATGGTAATTTCATCTGCTGAAAAGCTTTTGTTAGCAATCCAGTATTTTGTATCATCGATGAGATATTTCAACTCAATTCCAATTTTAAACCATTCAACTCCAATATTTTTCTCTGACATTCTAAACTTACCTGCCCAATCCCAAACTTCGCTGAACATTTGCGCGTGAACTTTTTTAATAAATTCTTCAGATAATATTGTTTTTTGTTTAAACGTATTTTGTATTGTCCATTCAACAGCCTTCTCAATATTTAATTGCTCAAACTCATTCAACTCACTTTGAGTCGTAATACTCTTTAATAGAAGGCCTTCTTTTTCATTCTCGTCTATTGGTGTCTGTCCGTCCTGATAATCTAATTTTATTCCCATAGAGGCCTCCGCATTTCGTGTTTGATATCCTTTGCTAATTCTTCTATTGCATCATTTATTCTTTCTTCGCTATTCCCTTGATCTTCCAATTTCATATTTTGATTGGTTCTTTGAATTATTTTATATGCTACTTCTCTGGCTTTTTGCTCAACGAATTTTTCAAAAGAATTTTGATTTGGGGCAAAACCATAAACAAATTGCATATCTAATGCATTCCCTATTTCTTTGAGGGATTTTATTGTAATAGAACCAGTAGACTCCCTTTTTTCAATATCCTGCACACCCTGTCTGCTAATATTTAATCTAAATCCCAATTGTTGTAGAGTCATATTTAGACTAATCCTTATTGTATGTATCCAGCCCCTATGAGGAACCTGAAGGTTTTTTAAATCCTGGAAAGGCATTAGTTTGCGGTCTAATTGCTCTAATAATAGTTTCTTTTGATTTCGCATAACAGTATGTATTAGTAAAGGTATAGCTTTAATTATGCAAATATACAGTAAAGTAATAACATTACAAAACAAACAAAAAAGTAAAGCAATAACTTGAAATATAAGTTTTTTGATGAAGTTTAAAAAAGGATACAATTCGACTTGTTTCGACCCTTCGGCAGGCTCAGGAATCCAAAGCTAAGTGTAAACGCTTAATAACTGAAAGCTCAATAACCGTTGTCGAAGAAATCCGGAACCAGCACACCAGACACACACCAACACATCAGCACACTAACCCAGCATCAAATTACATCCCCTCAAATCAGAATTATCCATTCTTCCAAGCACTTCGAAACTTCCGTTTTCATATACTTTCCCAAGATCGGAGGTCGCAATAAAACAACAGGAATCGCGATTAGCAAGATCAATGATATTTATTCTGCCCGATTTACCTGTGGTTAAAGATTCAAAAGGATCGTGGGGATCCTTGATAATAATTTTCATCCACGGAGGAGGGAAATAGATTCCTTTTCCTTTTGAATATGCTTGTGATAGTAGTTCTGTCATCCCATATTCAGAATGAATAGTATTAACCTTAAATGCTGATGTGAGTTTTTGATGTAGCTCTTCTCTGGTGATTTCTGTTTTTCTGCCTTTCATCCCTCCCGTTTCCATAATTGTTATCCCGCTTAAATCCTGTGGGAACTTTTCAGCAAGATCTAATAAAGCAAAACTGACTCCAAGCAAGAGGACTTTTGTGTTTTTCTTCTTCAGAGACATTAACTTTTCCGATAGTTCTTCATAATTATTAAGATAAAAGCCGCTGTCTTTATGAACTGATATCCTGATTAATTCTTTTACCATAAAGATTAAGGAAGATCCATCTCTTTGCAGATAGGATGGGAGCAAAGCCAGAATGCAATACTCTGAAGGATTTCCATAGAATTTCTGAAATCCTTGAGTAAAGCTTTTTTTATACAATTCAGGATCTGATACATAATGCTGACTCACTTCCATTCCTGTTGTACCGCTTGATGTGAAAATCAATTCCGGATTTGTACGGGCATCAGAAATCTTGTGAGATTTAAATAGCTCAACAGGAAGAAATGGGATATTATTGCAATCAGAAACTTCATCGGGATTTACTCCAAGGTAGTCTGTAAATTTCCTATATACTTCAACATGATTGTATTGTTCATTAAAACGTTGCAGAGCAAGTTCATTGAACTCCATCCTATTATGTGATTGGAAAATGTTCATCTTGCTGTTAAGTTATCTATTTGCTGAATTCAGCACCACCACACCAAGATCCCGAGCGAATACTCGGGACTAGTTCAACTAACATCTATCGTTTCGTTACTTCACGAAAGCTGAGTTTCACTGAGCACCAGCACACCAAGATCCCGAGAAAGTACTCGGGACTGGTTCAACAATCAATGTCCGCATCGCAAGTATGCTCACGGAAATTGTGTTTCACTGAGCACTACCACACTCTCCTCACCCTCTAATAGCCGTAATTCCCGGAAGACTCTTCCCCTCAATATACTCCAACATTGCTCCGCCTCCTGTTGAAACATAGCTTACCTTATCAGCAAGATTAAATTTATTAACAGCAGCCACACTGTCTCCACCACCTACTAAAGTGAAAGCTCCTTTTAAAGTAGCTTCAGCAAGCGATTTAGCTATTGCAACTGTACCTTTCTGAAAGCTTGTCATTTCAAAAACACCCATTGGACCATTCCAAAGAATTGTTCTTGAATTCATAATTGTGTCAGTAAGGAGTTTGATGCTTTTTTCACCGATATCGAGACCCATCCATCCTGATTCTCCATCCATAATGGAAGCAGATTTAGTTTCAGAATCATTGTCAAATTTATCAGCAAGAACCTGGTCAACAGGAAGAATAAGATTGACTCCTTTATCCTTTGCTTTGTTAATAAGGTCAAGAGCCATATCCAGTTTGTCTTCTTCACAAAGAGAATTTCCAATTTCGCCTCCCTGAGCCTTAATGAAAGTATATGTCATTCCTCCACCAATAATCAGATTATCAACTTTATCGAGTAGATTCTCAATTACCAAAATCTTATCCGAGACCTTTGCGCCTCCCATAATAGCAGTAAGTGGTTTTTCAGCACTTTTTAATACCTTATCCATCGCTTGCAGCTCATTATTAATAAGGAATCCGAATATCTTGTCGTTTGGAAAAAACTTAGCAACAATGGTTGTAGAAGCGTGTGCACGATGGGCTGTGCCAAAAGCATCGTTTACATATACATCAGCACCCTCAGCTAATTTTGCCGCGAAGCCTTCGTCTCCTTTTGTTTCTTCTTTGTAAAAACGGAGATTTTCAAGAAGAAGAACTTCACCGGATTGAAGATTTTTTTTCAATTCAAGAGTTTCTCCTCCAATGCAATCCTTTGCAAATTTTACATCAACTCCAAGGTGATTGGAAAGGTTAGCGACTACATGTTTTAATGAAAATTTTTCTTCCGGACCATCTTTAGGGCGACCTAAATGGGACATTAAGATTACTGAGCCGCCCTCGGTCAGTATTTTTTTTATAGAAGGAAGTGCAGCCCTAATACGAGTATCGTCTGTTATTTTTTGTTCTGCATTTAAAGGAACATTGAAATCAACCCGCATAATGGCTTTTTTTCCTGCAAAATTATAGCTGTCTACTGTAATCATAATTTATGTTTTTTTTATGAATTTGTGATTAATTTTTAAAGGGGTTCAAAGTTATAAAACCTCATTCGTTGTTCCAAACATAAACGATATTATGCGAGGGAGTCATAATGGTATGGAATTATTTGAGTTCTTAGGGGAGAAAATGTTCAATGACCACTGCTCAATAACAGAAATTTATCACCACCAGCACATTAGCACACCAACACACCAGCACACCAGCACACCACCCACCCTCCTTCCTATTCTCCCCAATTTTATCTACATTAGCACATCAAATTTTCATTAATATAGAATGTATTTCAGGAATATATCCGGACAGGAAAGCATAAAGAAACGATTAATTCAATCGATAGATACAGGAAGAATAAGTCATTCCCAATTATTCCATGGCCCACAAGGAAGTAGTAAGCTGGCTCTTGCATTAGCGTATTCACGTTATATTTTATGCACCAATAGGGGAGTAGATGATGCCTGTGGGAAATGCTCTTCCTGTATTAAAATTGACAAGTATGTACATCCAGATCTGCATTTTGTTTACCCTTCTGCTCTAAGTGAGGATAAGCCAGCAAAGGATAACTATATTGGGGAGTGGAGATCAGCGATTAGTGAGAATCCATATTTAAGTGAATACAATTGGTATGAGAAAATAGGAATTGAAAAAAAGCAGGGGATGATAAAGAAGAATGTGAGCGATGAAATTCTTCGTATCATGGCTCTTAAAGCTTTTGAGGCTGACAATAAAATTCTCATCATGTGGATGGCAGAAAGAATGAATGCCACAGCATCAAATAAATTGTTGAAAATTATTGAAGAACCACCTCCAGGAACCGTATTCCTATTAATTTCAGAGAATCCAGATGGATTATTAACAACAATCTTGAGCAGGACGCAAATTATCAGAATTCCTAAATTTAAGGATAATGAAGTCCACGATATGCTTAACAGAGATTATGAATATTCAGAAGGGCAAATAAATAATGCAATTAAAATGGCAAACGGAAATTATCATCTTGCTTTATCATCTTTAAAAGAAGAATCTCAATCCAAAGAAAATTTCGAGAATTTTATTGATCTTATGCGGTCTTGCTTTTCCAAAGACATTATAAAAATTATGTCTTTAATAGATATGTTTTCAGCAACCTCCCGTGAGTGGCAGAAAAATTTTCTTCTATATTCTATGAGGATGCTGAGGGAGAATTATATGGTAAATAAGGATAAAAAGCAGATTACTTACATGGCAGATTATGAAGATGATTTTTCAGAAAAATTTTCAAAATTTGTTAATGATAAAAATATATTATCCTTATACAGTGAGTTCAACAAGGCCCATAGCGACATTTCCAGCAATGGTTATGGAAGAATCATTTTTCTTGATCTTAGCCTTAAAGTTCTTAAGTTACTGCAATTATAAAATATTTGAATAACTTTGTTGTTCACAACACGGAAGAAATAATCATGGATGAACTGATGAATCGTGGGTGTTGTAACGGAGAATGTACAGAAGATCTGACAGACAATAAAAATAAAGTATCAGCTTATTTTAGTTCTTGCAATAAGTTGGACGAATACGATTGGCTCAGGGATATTCCTGAGTCTGGACGAGAGACAGATATTGTAGAGATCCGTTTTAAAAATACCCGAAAAGCATTTTTTCGTAACGTAAATGAGTTGCGCCTAAAAAGAGGAGATATCGTTGCTGTTGAAGCATCTCCTGGTCATGATATTGGTGTAGTTAGTCTTACCGGAAATCTAGTCTTACTTCAGCTGAAAAAATATGGAATAGGGGAATCATCAGAAGATATTAAGAAAGTTTATAGAAAAGCGAAAGCTGTCGATCTTGAAAAATGGAAAGAAGCAATTGTTTTGGAAGAGGATACAATGTTGAAGTCGAGAAAAATTGCCGAAAGATTAAATTTAGGCATGAAAATCGGCGATGTTGAATACCAAGGAGATAAAACAAAAGCAATATTTTACTATATAGCCAGTGAAAGAGTTGACTTCAGACAACTTATTAAAGATCTGGCGGAAGCATTTCGAATCAGGATTGAGATGAAACAAATCGGAGCAAGACAGGAAGCTGGCCGTATTGGAGGAATTGGGTCATGCGGTCGTGAATTATGTTGTGCTACCTGGATTACTAATTTCGTTTCTGTTACTACTGCAGCTGCACGTTATCAGGAAGTTTCATTGAATCCACAAAAGTTAGCAGGACAGTGTGGAAAGCTTAAATGTTGCTTAAATTATGAAGTTGGTGCCTATCTTGATGCTCAAAAGAATTTCCCAAATCGCAACATTCAGCTTAAATTAAGAAACGCTACTGCCTACTTTCAAAAAACCGATATATACAGAGGTATTTACTGGTACTCTCAGGATAAAGATACGGCAATGAATCTTACTCCTGTTCCGGTAGAAAGAGTTCATGAAATTATCGAGATGAATAAAAAGAACAAGTTTCCGGATATGTTGATGGAAATAGAGGACTTGCCACGCGAAAGGAAAAATGAATACAATGATGTAATTGGTCAGGATAGTTTAACAAGATTTGAAGGGAAGAAGAAGTCCAAGAAGAAAAAGAAGAAGAAGTTCAGGAAGAATAATCCTAAATAAAACCGATTGTTATGCCAAAGATTAATCTTTTTATTTTTTTGGTACTGTTGCTAACTATTAACTCTTGCGATCCGAATATGGTATATGACCAATTTGAGAAAATTCAAGGACAGAGTTGGCATACCGATGATATTAAGCGATTTGAATTTGACGTTAATGATAATCAAAGCTTTTACAATGTTTATGTGAACATAAGGCATACTAAAGATTATCCTAAAAGTAACTTATATCTTTTTGTAAGCATTATCGGACCAAACGAGAATGAAATAAGGGATACGATTGATCTCCGGATTGCTGATAAGCACGGCAAATGGACTGGTAGTGGTTTTGGGGATATTAAGTTCGTTAGAAAGAAAATTAAGGAAGGTGTTCGTTTCGCTCAAAATGGAACATATATTTTTGAGATTGAACAAGGTATGCGATTGAAAGAGATTCCTGTTACTGATGTCGGAATAAGAATCGAAAAGTTTAATCCTGTAAAATAACACTCATTGAGCAAAAATAAGCTTCAAAAATTCGATGAGATAAGCCATTTTAAAAGGGTTTATCAGCCTGAATTTGAAGAGGTTCAGAATAAGGATTTCTTCCTAAAAGGTCAATGGTCAAAATCTGTATTTAATAACGATCATCCTCTGGTTCTTGAATTAGGCTGTGGCAAAGGAGAATATACATTAGGTCTTGCTCAAAAATATCCCGAAAAGAATTTTATTGGAATTGATATTAAAGGTGCTCGGATTTGGAGAGGTGCTAAAACTTCAAATGAGGAAGATATCCGAAACTCAGGATTCATTAGAACCAGGATTGAAGTAATTGATTCTTTTTTTGGAGAAGATGAAGTTGAGGAAATCTGGCTTACATTTCCAGATCCCCAGGCAAAGAAAAGAAGAATGGGAAAACGCCTAAGTGGATCTAGGTTTCTTTTAATGTACCAGAAATTCCTCAAGCCCGATGGAATAATTCACCTTAAGACGGATAGTAAGATATTATTTGATTATACACTCGAGCTTGTACAGTATAATAATTTTAAATTGCTCTTTAGTACCAACGACCTTTATCAATCAGGAATGAAGGATGAAATTCTTCAAATACATACTTTTTATGAAAAACAATATCTTGCTCAGGGTCTAAAGATAAATTATCTCAAATTCAGACTTCCAAAGAATATTAATATTGAGGAACTTCCCAGCAATGAAGAATGACGGTTTCTTTACAAAAGTTTATGAGGTTACTTTGCTAATTCCTACTGGTCGGGTAACAACGTATGGCGCAATAGCCAGTTATATTGGTTCTCCCGGCGCAGCACGTATGGTTGGTTGGGCTCTAAATAACTGCCAAAATCAAGATGAATTTATTCCAGCTCATCGTGTTGTAAACAGAATAGGAATGCTAAGTGGTAAGCAACATTTTCAAGGTAGAAATGTAATGCAACAATTACTCGAAAGTGAAGGAATTTCAATCGTAGACAATCAGGTGCAAAATTTTGAAAAACATTTCTGGAACCCTAATCAAGATTTAGTCTAAATTAAAATATTATTATTATTTTTGCATAAAATTATTTTGCGACAATGATTACAAAAGATAAAATATTAGAAGCTCTTAAAGCAGTAAAACATCCAGAGACCAGACAAAATATTATTGATGGAGAAATGATTGAAAGCCTGGAGGTAAGTGAAGGGAAAGTTAGTTTTATGTTAAAGTTTTCCAAGGCAAAAGATCCTTTTTCCGCTTCAATAAAAAAAACAGCCGAAGGCGTTTTGAAAAAACTGGATCCTGAATTAAACATTGAGATTAGTGTTTTTACTCCCCCGGCATTGAATTTCAAATTAGCCGATCCACTGGCTAAAATAAAAAATATTATTGCTATTGCATCCGGAAAGGGGGGGGTAGGGAAATCTACCGTTGCTGTTAATCTGGCTGTTGCTCTTGCTGAATCTGGAGCAAGAGTGGGTCTTGTGGATGCTGATGTTTATGGCCCATCTGTTCCTAAAATGTTTGATATTGAAGATCTAAGGCCAGAGATGAAAAAAGAAGGCGATAAAGATATTATAATTCCTATTGAGAAATATGGCGTAAAAATAGTCTCGATTGGATTTTTTGTAAAACCAGAAGATGCTCTTGTCTGGAGAGGGCCGATGGCTACCAGCGCATTGAAGCAATTAATAAATCAATCTGAATGGGGTGAGCTCGACTACCTGCTGATAGACTTGCCTCCCGGTACAGGTGATGTTCATTTAACAATCGTGCAGGAAACAGCAGTAACAGGTGCCGTTATTGTTTCAACTCCTCAGGATGTAGCTCTGGCCGATGTTGTAAAAGGAATAGCTATGTTTAAGGGGGATAAAATAGATGTTCCGGTTCTTGGCTTAATTGAGAATATGGCATGGTTTACTCCCGAAGAATTACCGGAGAATAAATATTATATTTTTGGTAAAGAAGGAGTGAAAAAACTTGCTGATGAAATGCAAATTGATCTTCTGGGCCAAATTCCTATCGTTCAGGGAATTTGTCAGGATGGAGATTCTGGCCGTCCTTCCGTGTTGGATGAGAATAATCCTGCAGGGAAAGCACTGAAAGAATTAGCCAAAAATATAGTTGCAGCTATTGATAGAAGAAATAAAGATCAGGCTCCAACAAAAAAAGTAGAAATAACTACATAGTTTCGTAATATTTTGGATATGGAAAATAAAGAAGTTCAAACGAAGGTTGAGGAAGCTTTGAGTACTATCAGGCCTTATCTACAGGCCGATGGGGGTGATATTGACCTTATTGAGATTACTGACGACATGATTGTGAAAGTAGAAATGACCGGCGCTTGCAATGCATGTCCCTTCAGTATACAAACTCTGAAAGCGGGGGTCGAAGCCGGAATAAAAAAATCCATTCCGGAAATAAAAGAGGTTGTTGCGATAAATTTTGAAACAATATAGAATTTCAGTCAGTTCATTCTAATTATTGAAATAATATTGAAGTAAAATTTCTTTATCACAAAATATCCTGAAGATTTTCAAGTTATTTCTTATAATTGCACAAAAGAATTAAAGTTTGAAAACTTCTTTCTACAAATATCTATTGCTGACTACGGTTTTTATTGCCTCCTGTTCAACGGAAAAAAATACCTTTTCTTCTCGCGCCTACCATAATATTACTTCTAACTACAACATTTATTTTAATGGTTATGAGAGCTTTAAGAGAGGAGTAAAGAAAACGGAAGACTCTTATCAGGATAATTTTTCTCGCATTTTGCCCATCTTTTATTTTTCGAACCCTGATGTTGCTCAATCTATTGCTCCTGATATGCAACGATCATTAGAGAAGTCGACTAAAGTTATCACTCTTCATTCAATTACTGCAAAGCCGGACATAAAAAAAGGTACCCAAACAGATAAACAAAAGGCATTTTATGCACAGAAGGAATTCAATAGATGGATTGACGATAATTATGTGTTAATGGGTAAGGCTTATGTTTATAAGAATGAATTTTATCTTGCCCTTGAAACATTCAAGAAAATAATTAGAGATTTTCAGCATGAAGAGTCAAAATATGAAGCCCTGATATGGATGGCCAGAGCCTATAATGAGCAAGAGGAATACCGCGAAGCTGAGAAAATCCTTAATAGTTTAGAAAATGATAAGGAATTACCAAAGAAATTAAAAGAAGACTTGTTTGTTACATTCGCCGATTTTCACATTAAACAGGGGGAGTATGAGAAGGCGATTCAGAAACTTAAAGAGGCTCTTAATTACACAAGAATAAAGCATTATAAAATCAGGTATTATTATATTTTGGCTCAGCTTTACCAGGAAGAAGAGATCTCAGATCTTGCCATAAAAAGTTATAAGAAGGTTATTAAAATGAACCCTCCATATGAGATGACTTTTAATGCAAAAATTAACATGGCGAGTTCTTTCGAGGCGGGATCAGGAAGAGGAAAAGAATTTCAAGCTCTTCTTAAGAAGATGTTGAAAGATGATAAGAATATCGAATACCAGGATCAGATTTATTTTGCATTGGGAAATATTGCAATTAAGCAGGGCAATAAGACTGAAGCAATAGAATTATTTAAGCTAAGCGCTCAGAAAAGTCTTGAAAACGTCAATCAAAAAGGATTATCTTATCTTGCTTTAGGAGATATTTATTATGCAGAACCTGAATACTCCCTTGCTCAGGCTTATTATGACAGCTGTTTGCAAAATATTGACCGGCAGTACGATTACTATGAGGAGCTATCACTTAAAGCACAAAGCTTAACACACCTTGTATTGCCTCTGAATATTTTCATCCTTGAGGATAGTTTACAAACCTTGTCTAAAATGCCGGAAAAAGAACTGTTTATAGTAATAGATAAGATTATTGCTGATGTTGTTAAGAAAGAAGAAGAGGAAAGAGAAAGAAAGGCTCAGGAAATGGAGGAAATGCAATATGGTATGGCCATGGGCTCACAAAATCAGAGAGAAACTCAGGCACAAGGTGGGACATGGTATTTTTATAACATGAACGCCAAGAGTTTCGGGCAGCCTGAATTTAGAATGAAATGGGGAAACAGACGACTTGAGGATAATTGGAGGAGGAATAATAAGCAAAGTATGGCGATTATTGAAACAACAGAAGATGGTGAAATCGCTGATACAAGTTCAACTGAAGAGATTCAGATAATTAGTACTAAAAGTCGTGAATTTTATATGATGAATATCCCTTTCTCCGATTCGGCTCTTGAAGAATCTCATATTCGATTAGAAAAAGCCCTATATGAAATGGGACTTGTTTATCAGAAAGAATTATACGATACTGAGGAAGCAATTTTTGCTTTTAAAGAAGGACTGAAACGATATCCACATGGCGATTTTGCGGTTTTATCAGCATATAGTCTTTATGAGTATTACAATATTAATGGCCCGGCAGAAAGGGCAAATTTTTATAAAAAGTATATCATAGATAATTTTCCTGAGAATCCCAGAGCCAAAATCCTCAGTAATCCGGAATATGTTAAACAATTACTCGAGGAACAGAACGAAGTAAATGTCTATTATGAAAGATGTTATAATTTGTTTTATGCGGGAAGTTATTCGAATGTAATTTCTAGTGTCAATATTGCCCTTACGGAATTTTCCGGAGATAAAAACATCCCTAGATTTATGCTGCTTAAAGCATTATCCATTGGGCGAATGGAAGGAAATGACAGATTAACTAACGAATTGCAGAATATTATCGAATTGTACCCGAATAATGAAGTTTCTACTTATGCCGGAAATTTAATTGATCATGTGTATAATCTTTCTCCCGATGTTGCAATCGCTGATGTCGAAGAGAAAGCTGCAGAAATATATGTATACAATGAACAGGATGTTGCATACTTTTTCGGGTTGGTAACCCCGGATGTTAATTCCATGAATCAGTTGAATTTTAACTTGATCAATTTCAATCTGGACTATTATAATCAGCAGAATTTTGGTATTATTAAAGAAGAGATTGAAGGAAAAACGGTTTTGTTTATTAAAGATTTTACCGATTTTGAAACTGCTTCGAGATATTTTGATTCTTTCATGGATCATGAAAGTGAAGTGTTTAAGGATGTAAACAGAGAAGATGTTCAGGTTTTCTATATTTCTAAGGAAAATTATCTGACTCTAATAGACGATACTGATATTCGAAAGTATTATCTTTATTTCAAGAAATTCTTTTAGGCATCTTATATGAAGAAAAAAATTAGTATTCTTTGGGTTGATGACGAAATTGACCTGCTCACTCCATATATCCTTTTTCTAGAAGAAAAGGGCTATGTGCTTACAACTACAAATAATGGTGAAGATGCTATCCAGATGGTCAGAAATAATGATTATGATCTGATATTTTTGGATGAAAATATGCCTGGATTAAGTGGGATTGAAACTCTGGAAAAGATTAAGGAAGTAAAATCTTTTATTCCTGTAGTGATGATTACTAAAAGCGAGGAAGAAGATATCATGGAGCTAGCTATCGGATCGAAAATTGCCGATTATCTAATTAAACCAGTAAATCCTAATCAGATTTTACTTTCCATTAAAAAAAACACAGATACCCGCCGTCTTGTGTCAGAGAAAACCACTCACGACTATCAAAAACAATTCGGACTTTTAAGTCAGCAGATTAATTCTGCTCGCAATTTTTCAGATTGGGATGAAATATACAGGAAAATAGTTTTTTGGGAACTTGAATTTCAGGAATCTGGTGAACCTACTATGGATGAAGTTCTTAATCATCAGAAAGTAGAAGCAAATAGCGAGTTTTCCAAGTTTATTAAAAGAAATTACGAGAATTGGTTCAGTGAAGAATCAAAGGAAAAACCTATTTTGTCACCCCAGATCTTTCAAAACTTTGTCTTTCCATTACTTGAAAAAGGGGAAAAGGTATTTTTCATTCTTATAGATAACTTGCGGTTTGATCAGTGGAAGTTTCTTGAAAAGGAAATTACTAATTACGGAAATCTTGAAAAGGAGGAGCTCTACTGTGGTATTCTTCCTACAGCTACCCAATATGCCCGTAATGCGATGTTTGCCGGATTAATGCCAGAGGAAATACATCGGATGTATCCAGACTTATGGGTACATGACGAAGAAGAAGGAGGTAAAAATCTTAAAGAAGAGGAGTTTTTGCAAAAGCATCTTCAAAGAGCGGGAATAAAAAAGAGTTTCCATTACGATAAAGTTCTTAATCAGAAAAAAGGTAGAAAAATCATAGAATCGTTTTCCGATTATATGAATTACGATTTAAATGTGATAGTTTATAATTTTGTAGACATGCTTTCTCATGCAAGAACTGATATGGAGGTAATTCAGGAGCTAACCAATAACGAACCTGCTTATCGATCTCTTACTGCATCATGGTTTCAACATTCTTACATTCTTGAGTTACTGAAAAACCTTTCTGGTAAAAATGTTAAAGTTATTATTACTACCGATCATGGTTCCGTGAGAGTTGATAACCCGGTGAAGGTCCTTGGAGATAAAAAGACCTCCACTAATTTGCGATACAAAGTAGGAAGAAACCTGAATTATAATGACAAGGAAGTTTTTGAGGTTCAAGAACCAGGGAAGATTCATCTTCCCAAAACAAACATTTCTTCAAAGTTCATATTTGCTATGGGAGCAGACTTTTTGGTTTATCCGAATAATTATAATTATTATGCAAATTACTATAAGAATACTTTCCAGCATGGTGGAGTCTCTATGGAAGAAATGATTATTCCACTGATACAATTAAATCTTTAATGATGGTTGAAATTTCTATTAAGGATGAAGGTCAATTAGGAATTGCCGCTAAGGAATTTATTGAAAATATGGAAAAATCTTTGGTTTTTGCTTTTTATGGTGAAATGGGAGCAGGAAAAACGACTTTTATAAAGGCAATTTGTAAGGAACTGAAAGTAGTTGATAATATAAGCAGTCCGACATTTGCACTCGTTTATGAGTATTTTTCTGAACTCAGAGGATCGGTATATCATTTTGATCTTTATAGGGTTAAATCGCAGGCAGAGTTATACGACCTAGGATATGAGGATTATTTCTACAGTGGAAGTTTATGTTTTATTGAGTGGCCAGAGATGGCAGGAAAGCTTTTACCTGAGGGCACAAGAAAAGTGTATATTACCGTAAATCCTGATGGCTCGAGGAATGTTTCTATGTAGCTTTTCTTAGTTTTCTTGACAATACAAGCGAATTGTATTATTTTAGCCTTTCTTCACTAAAAAACAAATTATGAGTCATTCCCGATCTTCAGAAGACAGGTTTTCATTACCGGGGGGGTATTTATTGCCACAGGAGGAAATGCTTGAAATCGGGAAAAAGCAAAAGAAACTCAGTATTGGCGTTCCGAAAGAAGACCATAAAACCGAGAGCAGAGTACCTTTAACTCCAGAGGCTGTTGAAATTTTATCGGGTAACGGTCATGATATTTTTATTGAAAAAGGAGCAGGAAATGCTGCCAATTATAGCGATAATGATTATAGTGAAAAAGGAGGGATAATTGTTGACCGTAAAGAAGAGATTTTTCATACAGACATCGTTCTAAAAATTGCACCACCCACTATTTCTGAGGCAAATTTGTTAAAATCACAGCAGATTTTAATTTCTTCACTTCATCTTACACATCAATCGAAAGAGTTAATACAGAATCTTATCCATAAAAAAATTACATCCATTTCAACAGAAAGCATTAAGGATGAAAATAATAATTTTCCCGTAACGCGTTCAATGAGTGCAATTGCCGGAAATACTTCGGTACTTATCGCAGCAGAATATTTAAGCAATACCAGAGGAGGGAAAGGAGTGATGCTAGGCGGATTAACAGGAATAACTCCAACTGAAGTTGTTATTCTAGGTGCTGGTACTGCTGCCGAATATGCTGTTAGGGCAGCCAAGGGACTAGGTGCTTTTGTTAAGGTTTTTGACCAGTCTGTACATCGTTTGATAGAGCTGCAAAACAATACCGGATTCCGTCTGCATACCTCTGTTTTTCATCCCAACGTAATAAAAAAAGCTTTAATGTCGGCAGATGTGCTTATTGGAGCAATACACCTGGCAGATACCGGAGCTCGGTATTATATTACTGAAGATATGGTAAAGGTTATGAAAAAGGGATCAGTAATTATAGATCTGAGCATTGATCAGGGAGGATGCGTGGAAACATCAGAATGCAAGACTCAGACTGATCCGGTTTTTACACGTCATGGTGTCATTCATTATTGTGTTCCAAATATTCCTTCCCGTGTTGCCAGGACTGCCTCTATTGCATTAAGCAATGTTTTTTTACCACTACTTCTTGAAATTAGCGACTCCGGTGGATTAAACGCGAAACTCAAGGAAGACAGAGGATTAAGGAATGGAGTTTACCTTTATAACGGAATCCTTACTAAAGATTATATTGGAAAACTTTATAATTTACCCTCCAAAGACCTGGACCTTTTAATGGCAGCATTTTAACTGGAGATTATGGAGTTCGCAAAATTTTTCATTATACTGTTTTTTTTTATGTTTGGTTGTGATGATGATCCCGGAGAAATAAAAAACAAAGGTGAAATTACATTGTCCTCTGAATTTCAGGGTTCAGATAATTACTATTACAGATATGGTTACTCCTTTGAAAAAGCGAAGTTTTTTGTAGTTCTTCCTGTTTATGAAAATGAGATTCCTGACGTTTTTCTAGAAGATATTCCTATCCCAGGAAGCGAGAGTCTGGCGTCATTTATTTATTCTGAAGCAAGTAACCTGAATGGAATAATCAAAAACGGGGATTTTAACAATTTGAATGAGGCGGAGACTTTTTATAATGCTTATGATAATGCCGTAAGCGGCCCATGGTCTTCCTTATCCGATACAATTGAGAGTTTTCAGGTTTATACATTTAAAACTTCTGTAAATAACTATGTAAAATTGTTAGTTCTTGATGTGAGGCTATTTGATAATCTCACGACACCTGATTATATGGAAATAGATTTGAGATATTTTATCCAGAGAGACGGAACAATTAATCTTGCAGAATAAAAATTTAATATTTAACGCACTATAAATTAATACTACATTTGCACAATTAATAATTAAATGAGACTAATATATAAAATTGCAATTCAGATATATTTTTTTCTGGTGATGTTCGCTTCGCTTTTTAATACTAAAGC
>JAGLSB010000453.1 GCA_023135955.1 Bacteroidales bacterium
TCATCTTTGGTTCGTAATGTTGAATTCAGGAATGTAGGACCGGTAAATATGTCTGGACGTATTGTTGATTTCGCTGTAAATGAGAAAGATCCTACTCAGTTTTATGCTGCTTATGCTTCCGGCGGACTTTTTTACACTGGTAATAATGGAATTACGTATAACTCAATCTTCGATAATCAAATTGTATTGTCCATCGGCGATATTGCCGTCCAGAAAGACCCGAATATCATTTGGGTTGGTACAGGAGAAAATAATTCAAGCAGATCTTCTTATTCTGGTGTCGGACTGTTTAAAAGTACTGACAAAGGAAAATCATGGGAATATATGGGATTACCGGAATCACACCATATTGGAAGAATAATTCTTCATCCTAAGAATCCAAATATACTTTGGGTTGCAGCCCTTGGACATTTGTATTCAGAAAATGAAGAAAGAGGCCTTTATAAAACAACAGATGGCGGAAATAGTTGGAAGAAAACTCTTTATATTGATAAAAATACTGGTATAATTGATTTGATCATGGATCCTGCGAATTCCGATATTCTATATGCTGCCTCGTGGGAAAGAGATCGTAGGGCATGGAATTTTAATGAAAGTGGAAATGGTTCAGGTATATATAAATCAATTGATGCTGGTGAAAACTGGACAAAAATATCTGGTGGCGAGTCCGGATTTCCTGATGGTGAAGGAATTGGAAGAATTGGACTGACTGTCTTTCCTGGAAATACAGATATTCTTTATGCTTTTCTCGACAATCAGTTTCATCGCGAGCTAAAAAAAGAAACTTCGGATGGACTCAGCAAAGATGATCTGAGATTGATGAGCTCTGAAGAATTTCTAAGTCTTGAAGATAATGTGATAGAAGAATTTCTAAAAGAAAATTCTTTTCCAGAAAAATATAATCTTAGGTCCATAAAAATAATGATTAGTGAGGGCAAGATTAAACCTGCCTCTCTTGCAGAATATATTGAAGATGAGAATTCTCTTCTTTTTGATACTCCTATTATTGGTGCTGAATTATACAGATCGGACGATGGAGGTAAAACCTGGAATAAAACTCATGAAGGTACCCTTGATGGACTAATATATACATATGGATATTATTTTGGTAATGTTAGAGTTGACCCGAATAATTCCGATGAAGTTTATTTAATGGGAGTCCCCTTATTATTATCTAAAGACGGAGGATCAGAATTCAAAGCCCTGAGTTCCCAGAATATGCATGCTGATCATCAGGCTTTATGGATCAGTCCTAAACGCGATGGTCATCTGATAGATGGGAACGATGGAGGCATAAACATTTCTTATGATAAGGGCGAAACATGGTATAAATCAAATGTGCCTGCTGTTGGTCAGTTTTATAGTATAAATTACGATAAAGCCGAACCGTATAATGTTTATGGTGGACTGCAAGATAATGGTGTTTGGTACGGACCATCAACTGATAATCCGGAAGATTCATGGTTTCTACGCGGCCGTGACAATTATGAGCGAATTGGAGGTGGTGATGGTATGATGGTTGAAGTTGACTGGAGAGATA
>JAGLSB010000454.1 GCA_023135955.1 Bacteroidales bacterium
AAGCAGGAAATATTTACTCCTCGTAATTCTGATGTATCGCGGAAAACGCATAAATTATTATCTGTAATTTCAAGAATATAAATACCTTCAAACAGATCTTCAAGATACTGACCCTCAATTCCTTCTTCAGACCAATTTAAATCATAAGGCGGGGTTCCTCCAATAATTTCTATATCTATAGCTCCATCTTTAGTATCCGGACAATAGGGATCTGTTAAGGTTTTGAAAATTTCAATAGTATCAGGCTGATATATTGTACCGAAAGTATCTATTCTGCAATTATTCAGGTCGGTTATGCTAACATGATATTCTCCTGCAGGAATAGAATCAGCTTTTTGTCCGGTCTGTCCTATATTATCCCATAAAATATTATAAGACGGAGTACCACCCTGGGGAATAATTGTAATATAACCATCACTGTAAGTGTAGCAAGTTGGATCAGTTGGAAATACTTCAGTAGTTATAGGACCAGGTTGAACAACTTCAATACTATCAACTTTAATACATTCGTTATCATCAGTTATTTCAAGATAATGCCAACCGGCGGGAATATTAGTAATAGTAGTGCCAGTTTCCGAAGTATTCAACCATCTGTAATCAAAATTACCCATACCACCATATACTGTGGAGTTAATTGTTGCATCAGATTCGCCGTAACATGTAATCTCTTTGCCATTATATTGTGCGGGTGAAGTAAGTTCAATAATAATATCCGGTGGCTCAGTTACATAAGTAGTGTCATAATGGAAGCAGTTGTTTGCATCGCTTATAATAACTGAGTACTCACCTACAAATAATGAATCAATATCCTCACTAAACGCCCCATTGCTCCACTCATAATTATATGGCAGATCTGTAACTCCACCACTAACTTCCAGTTCAGCCGACCCGTTATTTGTGGCAAAACAGAATACAGATGCCGGAGTTATAGTTGAAGTAATTAATTCAGGTTCGATTAATGTGATATCCCAATTCTCAATGCAAGCATTATCGTCGGTTAATGAAATATTATAAATACCGGCACTTAAATTAGTTTGATCTTCAACAGAATTTTGCAAACCCGTTCCGGTTCCTGTCCATAAATAATTATAGTCTGTTGACACAGCACCCCCTGAAGGTTGAAGTGTAATCGATCCATTTTCACCATTGAAGCAGAAAATATTATAATTATTCATCTCGCTTAGGATTGGATCAATGCTTAGGGAATCTGGCTGATTTATTAAATAAGGATTCCAGGTTCTTGAGCAATTAATTGAATCTGTAACCTTTAAAGTATATGCTCCAGCTGGGATATCCCATATACTATCGCGGTCATTCATACTAATGAAGCCATCGGTTGTTGTCCATTCATAAATGTAATTTCCAATACCTCCTGTTACAGAAGTTTTCAGGAATCCATCACTCAGGTCATAACATGAAATTTCGTATCCATTGTACTCAGATGAGTCAATAAGTGTAGCTATAAGTTCTTGGGGAGCAGTGAGGGAAATAATAGTGTCGGCAAAGCAGGCATATTCATCTGTGACTGTAAGTGCGTAAGTTCCCACTGGAACACCAGTAATGTCTTTCTCATCAGTTAAGTTGAGGACCCCACCATCGGATGCTACCCAGGCATAATCAATTGTTCTTAAAAC
>JAGLSB010000455.1 GCA_023135955.1 Bacteroidales bacterium
GGCATGCCTTGTCCCTACATTAATACCGCCTTCAAACTCAAATCCAAACTCTTAATCTGATGTGTTAACGCACCAACTGAAATAAAATCAACCCCACATTCTGCATATGAACGGATTGTACTTAGTGTAATTCCTCCTGACGATTCGGTTTGAGTTCTACCATTTATGATTTTAACAGCCTCCCTAGTTTGCTGAATTGTAAAATTGTCGAGAAGAATTCTATCTACACCTCCCTCCAGAAGAATTTTATCAACATCGGAAATACTTCTTGCTTCAACCTCAATTTTCAGGTCTTTGTTTTTTTCTTTCAGATATGACTTGCATTGCCGGATAGCTATTTC
Organism: Bacteroidales bacterium; assembly: GCA_023135955.1. Lineage (GTDB taxonomy): Bacteria > Bacteroidota > Bacteroidia > Bacteroidales > JAGLSB01. Next base: position 342 of record JAGLSB010000455.1, read on the forward strand.
AATTCCGCCTGCAAAATCGATGTGATTGTCTTTGATTAATATCATATCAAATAATCCTACTCTGTGATTTATGCCTCCTCCCAGTCTTACTGCTTCCTTCTCAAGAATTCTGAGTCCGGGTGTAGTCTTTCGTGTATCGAGCACCTTTGTCTTCAATCCTGAAAGTGCGTCTGCATAAATTCTGGTTTGAGTGGCAACTCCACTTAATCTTTGTAACAGGTTCAATATTAATCTTTCAGTTTGTAAAATTGATCGTGCCGATCCCTCAATTTCAAAAACAATATCCCCATTTTTAATAGTAGAACCATCAGGAATAAAAACCTTTGACGATAAAGAAGGATCAAATATTTTCATCACCTTCTGAGCAATGTCGATACCGGCTATTACCCCATTGTCCTTGACAAGTAGCTTGGCTTTTCCGGTTATATTTTCTGGAATTGTGGACAGCGTGGTATGGTCACCTTCTCCTATATCTTCTGAGAACCAAATGTCAATTGACTGGTTAATAAGTTGTTCAAAATACTGATTCATTATCCTTTTCTATTCGTAATAAATTTATGCAAAGATTCGCATCTCTTTTGATGAAAAATATTGTTACTCGGAAAGTTTCATCATTCGATTTCATAGTTCGGATAATGAAATTAGAATTTGCCTTTTCACTCTCAAATTTAGATTGAAAATCTGCAGCCGGGTATTTTTTTAAAAATTGATTGAGGATTTTAATAGCTTCTGTTTTATTTGTTTGGTTTGATTCACCCAAAACAATTAATCTGACTTTTTCATCGAAATGATTTTTTAATAATTCCGCGTCACCTTGTAAAAATGCTTTTTCAATTTCAGTTGAAATTTCTTGTGCACTAATGATGAATGTAGGAAAAAGTAAAATAATCATCAGAAAGTTTAACCGGTTTACAATTTTCTTATTCCAATTCATAAATTTGAATTAATTTGTAGCAAGTTAGTAAATTCTTTATTGAAGACAGAATGAAAATAAATCTTCTCTTTACCGGAAAAACAAAGATTCCTTATATAGATCAGGGAGTATCTGATTATTTTAAGAGATTAAAACATTATATTCCGATTGAAATAATAATAATTCCTGACTTAAAAAATACTAAGAAGCTCTCTGAAAAAGAGATTAAGAAGAAAGAGGGTGAGAATATTCTGAAAGTTCTTCCGGTCAGTAATTTTATTATCTTACTGGATGAAAAGGGTAAGGAATATGGTTCTGTTGATTTTTCTGGATTTATAAATACAAAACTTAATGAAGGAAAGGACCTTTGTTTTGTTATTGGAGGAGCCTATGGTTTCTCTGAAACTGTTTATCGAAAAGCCAATGCAAAGATTTCCTTGTCAAAATTAACTTTTTCACATCAAATGATTCGCATGATTATTGCGGAACAATTATATCGGGCATTTACAATTCTGAGGAATGAGCCTTACCACCATGCTTGAAGTTATTAATAATTAGTAAATTAGTATTTAGAATGAAAAATAGTTGGATGAAGTTTATAATAAGTATAAGATGGTATTTGCTAACAACATTTATCCTCTTTTTCTCTGCTTTGATATTAGATCGTATTTTAAGTGATAAGGAATACAGTGCTTCTGATACCAGAAGTTTCCAAAAGATGATTTATCAAAAGGAAAAGGCTGTAAATGAAGGCTTTGCAAGTATTATTGATCTGATTCCTAATGTATCTGACAGTTGCTGCATGTTTTCCATTTTTAATGATGAGCATTTTAAATTATATAAGGAAGATGGTCTGGCTTATCTCTTTTATAGAAATGGTAAACTGGGTTTCTGGACAGATAACATAATTCCAGTTCCTGGTCAGCTAAGTGATTATCCTGATTTAAACATTGTAAGTTTTGGGAATGCAGTTTTTTATTCTAAATCTATAGAAATAGAACAGGGAACAATCATTGGATTGTTTCAGATTAAAACAGACTTTCCATATGAAAACAGGTTTCTAATTAACGGTTTTCGTAAAGAATTTAAAATGGGAAATCAAGTAAAATTGATTATAGATGAAGAATCAAAAGGAGAACCTGTTTTTAATTCAGGAGGAGAATATTTGTTTTCCCTCGACTACTCACAAGGACAAAATAAAAATAATTTGTCGGGAATTATTATAGTGATATTGTATCTATTAAGTTTTCTTTCTCTTTTGATTCTAATACGCAGGAGTGTTCATAGCTTTCCAAAAGAAAATAGAAACTTATATATAGTCACAATTAGCATTTTAACTCTCATTTTATTATGGGTATTTGCCTACTTTAGGATTCCATATGCGCTTTTTGAGATTGACTTTATTCAATCCTTCGAAATTAATGATCCGTCTTTTTTACCTTCAGTTGGGGGGATTTTTGCAATTGCATTAGTAATTTTCTTTCTTATCTATAATTTTTATATAGATTTCTATATTTCGATTGAAAAGAAAAGAGAGAAGACTTTGCGATCTAATATTATTTTGGCAGCATTTCTTCTAACTTCTCTGGCTTTATATTTTGTGAGTTCTGCTGTTTTCAGATTACTCATATTGAATTCAGAGATATCTTTTGAAACCTATAAGGTATTGGATTTATCTGTTTTTACATTTGTCGGATTTGGAATTTTGGCTCTCTTTTTTGCTTCCTTTGTTGTTTTTACTGATAAATTATTGGCAGTTTACGAGTCGACCGGACAGCAAAAAAGAGCATTGAACTTTGTGATTATCCTAATTTTATTAATTATTCTGACATC
>JAGLSB010000456.1 GCA_023135955.1 Bacteroidales bacterium
TTCATTTAAAATTACAGTACTTAGTTTGGCACGTGAAGTATAAATTCCTGCAGTTAATCCGGCTGCACCAGCACCAATTATTATTACATCAAATTGCTCTTCCATATTAAAATAATAAAAATACCGACCACGATGATGGTCGGGATGTGATTAAATTATGCTCCAAATTCTTCGTCAAGAATTGCAGTGATCTGCTGGTTGTTCTGAATACTTGATGTAGCTTTCGCTACTTTTCCGTTTTTATAATACATGGTAAAAGGTAATCCCATAAATCCACTACATTCTGGTGCATTTCTAATTATGGCTGCCTCTGGTGAATCAAATCCCATACTGTAGAATTTCACATTTGTGCGTTCCTCTTCCAACTCTTCCATAATGTCATAAACAGGAATACACATAGGACCCATTCTACCACAACATACCATTACATTTTCGTTCTCACTTATTATTTTCTCTAATTCTGATGCACTTTCGATTTCATGAATTGCTGTTTGTAATTGTTTCATTTTTTTTAATGTTTATTGTTCAATTTATATCAATTTATAATTCAAATACTTATTTTATTCAATTTAAGACTTCCTAACTGCACTTAGTAAACGTGTATATTTTTTCATATACTTCTTTTCTCCAAAATATGAAAAGCCATATTCTGATAAGATAGATTTCCAGTCTTTTTTTATATAGTCAAATGCATATTTACACTCAACCGTCTTAAAAATAAATCTGTGATGTGAGGGCATTTTATCCATATCAAATTCTGCGAAATCCAGAATAATTAATTTTCCTCCCGGCTGTAAATGATCATAAGCATTCTGAATGAGAATTAACCTGTGCTCGTGAGGTAGTCCGTGTATTACAAAACTAATCAATACTTTATCATATTTCTTTTCCAGCTTAAAGGGGATGTCAATTCTTTTCTGTTTAAATTCAAACCTTGAATCTGCACCAAGCTTTTCAATAAATTGTTTTCCCATTATCGGAGAAACATCTATTCCTGTAATCTTTCCTTTTTCCCCAAGAGTTTTAGCCATAAGTGCAGCATTCTTACCTGTTCCACATCCTAAATCAAGAATATGATCATCAGATTGAATTTCCATATCTTTTATCGCTGATTGAATGAATCGATTGTATTTCCCAAAAGTGATGGAATTCATTATAGTATCGTAATGTCTAGCTATTAATGGACTTAGCTCTACTTTTGATTCGGCGTGTATTCTTTTGCTCATGTTATTAACATTATATCATTTGTAAAACAAGTATATAATTTATCCGGTAATTCCTTTAATTATTTTAAAATCTGATTTTAGCTGACCATTTAAGCAGTCATCTACAAGAATATTTGTTGTATTAATCGGGATTCCAATAAATAAATTGACTTTAAGTTTACTAAACAGTGAAATAACACTTTTATCTATTTTATGTGCGATTACATCAGTAATACCTTGACTCACAATCCAATCAGGTAATTTATCAATATCTTTTACAGGAGGAACCTCCAATGTATTAGCCTGAATACTGTTATTTTCTATTTCAAATATTTCATAGTATCCACACTGACCAAAATATTCGCTCAGTTTGCCTTCTTTTATTGGAATTGCTATGCGTTTCATTGTTTGTAAATTACTTTTCGATTCTTTTCATTTGAATCATGATGCAAAAATACTAGCTACGATTTTCATGTCCTATAAAACAGGTATTGTTGAGCACGTGGTTTGAGCTGAATTATTATAGTTTTTTTTCTATGAAATAATAGGGGAGGAGCTGGAGGAAATTCTGGTCAAGTTTTGAGAGGGTCAATGTAAATTCTATAAATCAAAGGGAATAATACTTTATTCAACCCCACAACCCGGAGGATTCATAAGAGATGATTTGAATAGAATAAGTTTCTATATGTCAGTATATCAATTAGATGAAATTTTAAACCTCGGAGGTCTTAAGACCTCCGAGGTTTAAAATAGAAAAA
>JAGLSB010000457.1 GCA_023135955.1 Bacteroidales bacterium
TTAAAGGAAAAATTAGCGGTTGTGGACCACGAGAATTTACTTCCAACAATGTTTCTTGAATTAATGAACAGTTCAACACCCGTGTTCTGGGTTTCGCCGATGTTCTCGGTAATTGCCGTCTGTCTCCAACCTTTGCCATAGCCAAGGCCTGTGGCGTCGAGGTGGGTAACAGGGGTAACACCATGGACAGAAGAAATTGACCTGTCCAGTAGCAAATCAAATGTATTGGTAAGGTAATAGTTAACATTAGCGGTAATCCGGTTTTTAAGTATTCCTATGTCCATTCCAAGATTTATTGTGCGCGAGGATTCCCATCCAAGTTCAGCGTTTCCTAACTCAGCGGGTTTATATCCTATTCTAGTTGACGGACCGGAAGCTATATTAGCTGGAACTAATCTGGAGATGGATTCATAAGCTCCGATAGCCTGGTTCCCATTTGTTCCCATGGAGGCTCTCAGCTTCAACTCGTTGACCATATCTTTTAATGGAAAGAAATCTTCGTTAGCTAGATTCCAGCCCACCGCAACAGAAGGGAAAACGCCCCATTTGTTACCGGCTCCAAATCCTGAAAAACCATCCCTTCTTACCGTCATTGTTAAAAGATACCGGCTGGAATAAGAATAATTCAACCTGGCCATCTGAGAAATAAGACTTGTTTCTCTAAAAGAAGTTGAGGGCTCTTTAATCACAGCTGATGCAATTGAATGGTATGAAAGAAAATCATTTGGAAATACTTCACCGTCTAATTCAAATCCAGTGGACTTACTTCCTTCATAGCCATATACCGCGGTGACAAAAATAGAATGGTTCCCAAATTCTCTGTTATAATTAACGATATTCTCTATAACAGTGTTGGTGCTAAGGCTGCTGGATAAATCTGCCTTTCCCGCTGGTAGTCCGGACTCGGTATCTGTTCCCCTGTATTGTGCCTTGTCGGAAGTTCTCATTCTAATACCGGTATTGAGCCTGTAAGTTAAACCTTCAACATAAGGAACGCTAATTAAAGCATAATTGTTAGACACCATCTGGTAGGACAGATCTTTGTCATCATAGAGTGTTTCTTGAAGAGCGTTGCTGACAACCAATTGTTCCGGCCAGGGCCAGACTGTTAATTGACCATTCTCATCGTATGCTGTAGTAAGAGGGTTCTTTTCAAGACAATCCTCAAAATCCGCCTCCGTTCCACTTTCATCTTCATAGGACAAATTAGTACGTGTGCCCATTGTTAACCAGTCGGTAATTTTTGTTTCAATATTTATTCTGTTTGAAAGACGCATATAGTCGTCATTTAGAGCAACACCTTGAATATCCGCCAAACCTCCCCCAATATAAAATTTTGTTCTCTCGGATCCACCTGAAATTGAGAGATTATGTTCCTTCCTTTGGCCCTGTCTCGAACCAAGATCAATCCAATCGACTCCGGTGCCATTAGCATGAACCTCCCGTTCACTATCTGTCATCCTTTGTTCATTCCGTTCAATTTTATAATCGAAATATTCATCAGGTGTCAGATAATCAGCTACCTTGGTAATTTGTTGTATTGAAGTTTTCAGGTCGTAGTTTATAGTAATTTTGCCAACTTCTCCCTGCTTTGTAGTTACAAGAATAACCCCATTTGCTCCCCTGGATCCATAAATTGCAGCAGACGAAGCATCTTTCAGAACTTCAATTGACTCAACATCATTGGGATTAATATCAGATAGACTACCTCCATAAGGTACACCGTCAACAACAATCAATGGATCATTGTCAGCAGTAATCGAGTTGCGTCCCCTTACCATGATAGCTTGATCAGGGTTGGTGCCCGCACTGTTGGTATGTATCATAACTCCGGGAATGGAACCCTGAATAGCCTGGGCAATACTCAAATTTGGCGTCATTTCAAGTCTTTCTCTGGATAATGATGCAACGGCTCCGGTAACATCACTTTTTTTCTGTACACCGTAACCTACTACTACAACTTCGTCCAGCCCCAGTAATTCTACCTCAAGGGAAACATCTATTGTAGTTTTGTCCAGAACAGGAATTTCCACTGTTGAATAGCCAATAGACGAAAATACCAGGATATCACTAGTGTTATTCACTTCCAACGAATAGTTCCCGTCAAGGTCAGCAATAGCTCCTTGAAAGGTCTCTTTTACTTGTACTGTTGCTCCGGGAAGAGGATCCCCATTTTCATCAGTAATTGTTCCAGAAATCGTAACTCCTTGAGCAAATACCAACACTAATGCAAATGCCGAAAAGAGCAGAATCATTAATAGTTTTTTCATAATTTTAGTACGTTAGTTTAAATAAAATTTAGATAGTTTTGATTTAGAATGTATGTTATTGATAATCATTAATTTAAAAAGTAACCCTGCTTAAATTAAACTTGTTCTTATCTCATCAATCTATTTTTTTAGTTCAACTAAAATTATCCTCTATCTCACATGAAAAACATATTCTGCAACACAATTTATGAAAAAATCAGCGAAAGTCAACTATTTAACCGTTACATAACCGTTATTAAATCCGTATTTTGAGAATTTATTTGCCGTAAAATGCCTATCACATTTTTATTTATAGTGGGTGCTTACAAAAATGGCCCAAAAGAATAAGCAGCCAGAATCATAGACATAAAAGAGGGTTTTCTGGTGTAATTAAGAAAGGAGCTTCTAACCAGGGTCTCGAATAACCAGCTAAATCGAGCTATTTTCACAGAATCATCCTTATTAAGTCAGAAAAGATAAAATAGCATCAATCGTTCACGTAATGATCTAGCCTTGCTGAAGGTGAGACGAGATTGCTTCAGTCACCCTCGTGCCTCGGGTTTCATCGCAATGACGTAGCTTTGTAATCAAGGTGGGATAAATAAGTTGGCGGCTTTGCCGCCAACTTATTTATCCCCCACTCCCGAGTGCGTTTCGTTTTTGCGAGACGACGGAGGAGGCGAAGCAATCTCGTCTTTTTTGGAAAACAAGAGCAACCAGTAACTTTTATAACAAAATAAAACCGGAGCCTATAAACTCCGGTTTAATGTATATCAATATAAGCTTCGGCAAATTATTCGACTTTAAGCGACGGAGGTGCATCATTCACCAGGCTTCCCCATGTTTTATTGGCTTTTGAGCCCATTTCCAAAATTAACTCACCACCTTCTGACATATCACTGTGGTTAAACCATGGTTTGTCTATGAGTTTGCCGTTTAAAGTTGCCGATTGAATGTATTTATTTTCGTATGATACATTTTTAGCGGTTATCACAAAGTCTTTTCCATTATCAAGATGGATTGTTGATTTCTCAAAAATCGGGCTCCCAATATTATAAACAGGCATTCCAGGGGTAACCGGGTAAAATCCCATTGCTGAAAAGACAACAAAAGCAGACATACCACCACCATCTTCATCGCCTGGAACTCCCATTAAATCGTTTCTGAACCACTCATTAATCAGTTTGCGAATCCGTTTTTGTGTTTTCCAGGGCTGACCTGCATAGTTATATAAATATGGTATATGCAAAGAGGGTTCGTTAGCCATTGAAAATTGCCCAACATTTCCGGTATGGTCGGGTAATTTCGCGTAAAAAGCATATTTACTTCTCCCCAGTGGTTCAGAAAACATTGCATCTAAATTCTCTATGAAGTTTTCTTTTCCTCCCATCAATGAAATCAGATCAGCTACATTGTGCTGAACGTCCCAACGATAAACCCAGGCATTGTTCTCTCCGTAATATTCACGAGCACCCATCCCGCCTGAAAATTTATAATCGAAAGGCTCAACAAACTTTCCGTCGTTGTCTTTCGGATGAAAGAATCCTGTTTCTGAATTGAACAAATTGCGGTAATTGAAGGAAGATTTCATAAAATAGTTATAATCATCAGTTTCACCTAATTCTATAGCAATTTGCGACAAACACCATTCGTCGTATGAAGTTCCAAGAGTTACTGCCACCGGTTGACGTTTTTCGAATGAATGTACTTCAGGAATGTCTTCAATTTTACCAACTTTCAAGGCAGGAATGTATCCGTGATCACGATAAAACTGGTCCAGTTTACCTGCTGGCATACCCGACCATGGTGCCAAGGTTTTTTCCATAATTGCGCCTTTGCAAGCCAAATAAGCCTTTTCAAGGTCGAATCCCTTCAGCCCTTTACTATAAGCATCAATTACTGAAGCTACTCCATGGTTTGAGTTCATCCGGCGACTGTCTCCTGTTATTTCAGGAAAAGTGGGCCACCAATTATTTTCCATCTGAGTCGCCATTTCGACAAAGGAATGTAGAATGTCTTCCTCTTTCTTCGGATCAATCAGTATATTTAAAGGGTGATGGGCACGGTAAGAATCCCATATCCAGTCATCGGTATAAAAAGGGGTGCCCTTATCGCTATGGACAGTTCCGTCGAATGCGCTATAGTAGTTACCGTCTTCTGAAATGCAGACCGGACGTTCATATGTTCGGTAAAGTGAAGTATAAAAAACTGAGCGTTCATTATCCGTCCCTCCCTGGATTTCAAGTTTATCCAAAGCTTCGTTCCATATCCTTCTACCCTCTGCCCATAAAGATTTCAAATCCTGATCGCGAACCTCCCGAATATAGTTATTCTTAGCCTGATCTTCACTTATAAACGAAATTCCGTATCGTAAAATGAGATTTTTTGTTCCATTTTCAAATTCTAAAACAACACAAGCATTTCTGCCATTTGCAATCGTCTCTTTTACAAGGCTATTTTCTTTCAATACTGAAATACTTTCCGGAGTTAGTTCCGTTTTCAGATATAAATATACACGAGTATTATTATCTAATGACTGGTATCCGGAAACAGCCTCTCCGTCCCACTTCATACTTCCATTCCTGGAATTAAGAATCAGATAAGCAGGTCCGTCCTGAGTAAAATCCAATTCATATAAGGCTGCCTGGTGCGACAGGGCATAACGAACTTCTGTGTCTTGTTCGTCGAGGTATACAGAGTAGGAATATGGAGTCAGCTTTTCCTGATCGTAACTATAGCTAATTACAGGTTTAATGTCTTTTTCCTCTCCCTGAAACGGACTTAAATTAAAGGCAGAACTTCCACGGTGACTGGTAACAACCAAGGGCAGACCATTTATCAAATCGCCAGTAAAATCACGCCGCTCCGGGCAAACCCGCAATAAACTATTTGGAAGATGAATTGTTGGAAATGTAGGTACCAACAAATGACTGATATTTCCCATGTAAGGATTTACATAATCGACAGATTCTTTTTCTTCAATTTTTGTCTCCGAACAGGATACGCTAATAATTGCTAACGCTAATAATAAGAATTTTGCTTTTGATAATATTTTCATGTGTTTTTATTAATTATATTTTTTGGGGATATGGTTTATGAAATTGATTTGCTAAAAAAGCGGGGTAAATCAATTATTCAAAAATGCTTCATTAATAAATCCCGCATTTTAACCTAAAAATCTATATTAACTTTACTATTATAAGTTTTATCTATTTAGTTTTAGAATAAAACTTATGTTTCTGGAATTAATTAATTTTGTTTATAAACAAGATAGAATTCAAACATTAAATTTTTATTAATATATTATTAGTGAAAGATTAATCTGAAAAGAATATCAACTCAATAAGATTTAAATTTCGTTTTTTATCAAAAATATTAAATCCATTATTTCTGTATTAAGAATTTATTAATAAAGTTTTATATTCATTTCTGTATATTTAAATAATAAATTAAAACTATGAAAAAAATTATTCCATTTTTGACAATACTGATTTTTATAGGAGTTGATTTTACTGTTGGACAAACCAACATTTCCGATATCCGATTTGGCAGTACCGGCGATCCTTTAAATGGCATAACTATAACATGGAAAAACACAGGTATTTCAGATAGTATTGCCTGGGGCCATACAGCCAGTCTTGAAGAAGGGGAATTTATGTGCGCGTTTAGAGATAATACTTTTGGAGTTAGGGTGCATGACTATACATTCCCAGCCTTAACAGCAAGTTCAACAATTTATTATACTCTTTTCGATTCAGAAACCAATGTGTGGACCGAAGAAAAAACTTTCAATACAGCCTCAGGAGCACCGAATGATAAATTCTCATTTACAGCACTTGGGGATAGCCGGTCAAACCTTCCTCAGTGGAAAAAAGTCTCTGAATCTATACTTGACACCGACTTCACACTATTTATGGGTGATATTATTGTCGATGGGGCCATTCTCTCAGACTGGGATTTATGGTACGAATATGGAGCTGATTTTATAGCCAGAGAACCAATTTTTCACACAATAGGTAATCATGATGAAGATAATTCCCCAAGTGGATTTGAAGCCTATTTAGGTATGTTCAATTTGCCCGGCGAAGAGTTATACTATTCATTTAACTACGGCAATGCGGTCTTTATTTGCCTCAATTCGGAGGGTCCTAGTAGCACAACTCAATACAACTGGTTGCTGGAAACTCTCGAAGCAAATAAAGATAAAACATGGAAGTTTGTTTATTTCCACAGACCCTTTTTTACCGGACCTTCACATATAGGAGAAATGGATGGATACTTTAATACATGGTGGAAAGCATTTGATGACTATGGAGTTGACATGACATTCCATGGACATACACATAATTACCAGAGGACAAAACCGATCAATAGAAATGTTAGTACAGACTCTCCGGTTGAATTCTACGGCAGCGGAGAAGGTATGGGACGATGTCAGGTAGTAACTGGCGGTGCCGGAGTGGGATTATCCGGGCCTGCAGATCCAAACCTCTGGTGGCTTGAAAAGTCTGTAAGTATACATCACTCTTGTAATATTGATATTGATGGCGACAAATTAACATTTAAAGCTATGGATATCAATCGTGTTGTTTTTGATTCACTTATCCTCGATAAGAGCAACTCCGAAATTAGATTTGAGCTTGACTTAAACGAAGTAACAGATTTATATGATGGTGGTGCTGTTTGGCTGGCTTTTGGTGCCAGAGATTCTGTCTTCGAAATGGCAGATACTGATGGAGACGGTATTTTCTCTTACTTAATGACGCTACCAATAGGAACCGAATTACAATATAATTTCTCCTATCAGACAGGTGCAAATCCAGATTACGAATATAATGAAGAAACCGTACCGAATGAATGTGGCGATGCTGAAGGTTATAGATTCTTAACAGTTCCTTATGGCAGCCTGACTCTACCTGCCGTTTTATATGGAACATGCTATGAAGTTCCCCAAAATATTACATTTCAGGTTGACCTGGGCAGAGTTCCGGATTTATATGATGGTGGTGCTGTCTGGCTGACTTTCGGTGCAAGAGATTCGGTCTTCGAAATGACAGATCCTTATGGCGATAGTATATACATGTATACATTAGGCCTTCAGGCAGGAAGCGATTTGAAATATTATTTCTCATATCAAAACGGACCAGATCCCAATGTCAATTATGTTGATGAAACAGTCCCCGCTGAATGTAGCGATGCTGGGGGTTATCGAGAATTACGTGTACCGGAAAATTACCTTACTCTTCCTGCAGTTGAGTTTGGTGGTTGCGATGTATATAAAGGTCCTCCACCCACAATTTCAATTCCACTTATTAATGGGAATGATGATGCAGAGGAAAGAACCGCTCCCGAATACGATGATGGCGGAGCTGTTATAAATGCAACAGGAACAGTGGATGTAGGTAGTTCTGATTTGGAATTCTGTAATGAAGACGCGCCACAATTAATAGGTATGATTTTCAGAGATGTACAAATTCCTGTTGGTGCAATTATAACTAATGCCTATGTTCAATTTGTTGCTGACGATGATAATTATGAAAACATAACTGTTGATTTCTTTGGCGCTGCCGTAGCTAATGTTACAGCTGCTTTTACCGGAACGGATTTTGAAATTTCTGCTTACCCTCAAACAAATGCAAGAGTAGAGTGGAAGCCAGAACCCTGGACAGCTGCAGAAATTGGCCTAAAAGACTCTGAAATTACACGTTCACCTGATATTAGCAGTGTTTTATCCGAAATTATTGCAATTGATGGATGGGCCCCGGGAAATGGTATGTTGATTATGGCACAGGACCCTGATCAAGTAGCCAAATTGCACAGAGAAGCTGAATCTGCTAATGGATCCGGTGGTACAGTCTTGAACGTTAACTTTGTTGTATATCCTGCTTCTGTTGAACCAGGAGCTGAATTTTCAAATACAATTTATCCAAATCCAACTGAAGGAATTATTAGTATTATAAATCCTTCTACAGATGAATTTAGTTACGAAATTTATTCTCTCAGCGGAAAACTGGTCTCAGATAAACATAATATTTTTGGCCAAACAACAGAAGTTGATATGTCTGGATTATTAAAAGGAATGTATATCATTGATGTACGTTCTGCAGATAAATCGGTAAAACACAAAGTTATTCTTCAATAATTCGCCAATAATATTGTTTTTAAAACACATATACACATCATTATGAAAACCATGTTCACATTTATGTTGATACTAATGTTTAGTATCACCTTGCTAAATGCTTCTGATAAGACAAGTATCCAAAAATTTGACGTCAAGCCGGAGAACAGCGCTGCCTTAAATAAGGTTAATCTGCAAAAGGCTATCGATTGGGCATCTCTTAGTGGTTCAGCATTATTTGTGGAGCCATCTGAAGAACCATATCATATCGATGGTGGAATAATCCTGAAAAAGAATGTTTCATTGATCGGAGTACATGGTCCAACTCATAGAGGAACAACCCATCCAACCAAAAAACAACCGGTTGGCAGTGTATTTAAAATTACGGATAAGGAAAATGCTTTCATTACAGTTGAAACAGGAACTCAAATAAAAGGAATTCAATTTTGGTATTCTGAACAAACAATTAAAGATCCATCAGCTATTATACCATATAAGGCAACTATTAAAGTTTCCGGGACCAGTAGAGCTCAGGGAGTGTACCTTTCTTGTCTGACTTTCTATGGCGAATATTTAGCTTTTGATTTTAATGCGGAGCGAGGAAATCCCTGCGAATTAATGACCTTTGAACATTGCTATGGTTATCCTCTTAGTGGTGAATTTATTCGGATGGATTATTGTTATGATGTTCCCCGGATTCTGCATTGCCATGTGAATCCTGCAACACAGCGCTATATTGGGGGACAATACAGCCCTGAAGTTGTTGATGCAGTAATTTCCAAAAAAACATTTGCCTATACAATAAATCATACTGATAATGCTCAACTTATTGATCTCTTCACCTTTGGGACATATGGCGGAATTCTTTTAGATGGTGAATCATATGGTCAATTAACCAACTTTAATTTTGACTGTGTTGCAATTGGCATTTTAAAACGAGGAAATAATACCAAAAACCGTAATTGGCAAATAGCACAAGGTTCAATTATCGCTAATACCGGGGAAAAGGTGGAAAATATACATCCAATAATAATTGAAGGAGAAGGGCATACATCATTAAGCAATGTAGAAGCATTTTCAGGCGGGAATGGAGCACTAACAACTGTTCCTGAAAATATGTCGTGGGATTATCTACTGGTTAAAGGAGACAAAAAGTTAACTATTTCTATTTGGGGAGCCCGGATGAGAAATTATGTTTCTGATTCTCCAGTTAGTATTGAAAATGATAAGGCAATTATTCAGTTTGCAGGTTGTTTTGATAAGGATGAAAATTTATACAATAAGATTTTTGATTGATCCAATTCATCAAATAAGTTTCCCAAAGTAGTATATGGCTGAGAATGTATTCTTGACGCTATTGATTATGCATCCAGTTAAATGACTGAGGTATATATGATTAACAACTTGCTTCTAAAAAAGCTAAAAAATAATTTCATATTATATGATTGACTTCAGAATCCCCGCAATGTTATTGCTGATCCACTCAGCTGCTTCAGCACAAAAACCGAATATCATTGTGATTATAAGCGATGATCAGAGTTTTAACAGCATAAATTATGCTGGCGGCGATGTGTATACTCCAAGCATTGATTCCCTTGCCGGAGAAGGAATTAAATTTTCGAATGCGCATATTGCTTCAACGGTTTGCTCGCCTTCAAGATATTCTTTGCTTACAGGCAAGTTCCCGGGCAGGTGTTACGGGGAAAGTTTTATGAGTAAATTTCCGGAAGGAACTCAAACCAGAGTGGAGAATAATACTGAACTCAGCAAAGGAGAAGCCCATCTGGGTTCTATCCTTAAAGAGAATGGTTATAAGACAGGATTTGTAGGCAAGTCGCATATTATGGATCATGCCATGCTGAATATAGATAATTGGACACAATATGGTTTGCAGACCTATTCATTAACTGCAGACCCTTATGATCCAGTAGTCGATGCCAGTATGAAACATAATCACAGTGTAATGCAAGAAATTGTGAAAAGTTATGGTTTCGATTATGCAGACGGGATTTATATGTCGAATGTCAAGGAGTTAAAAAATGATGCACTGAATGTTCACAATATGGAATGGACAGTAGACAAGGCCCTTAAGTTTATTGAGGAGGAAAAGGATAATCCGTTTTTTCTGTATTTTTCCACAACCTTGCACCATGGTCCTGTTCCCTGGGGAATAAAAGACGGGGAGTACTGGAGTAGTTTTGATGCCGATCCTAAATTAACAGGCGAAGGTGTTGTTAATACACCCTGGGATTTTATGCCCACCAGGCAGGAAATCCAGGACAAAGTTGTGCAGGCAGGATACCCGGAAAACACTGCATACAGCCTCTTGCTTGATGAAGGGATAAAAGCAATTCATAAAAAGGTAGCGGACCTGGGACTGGCAAATAATACCCTGATAATTTTCATGCCCGATCACGGATCATGGCGACATGGAAAGGCTACTCTTCACGATTACGGTACAAAGGTACCTATGTTCATGTATTGGAAAGACTCTATTGTATCAGGCGTTGATTATCCTGGATTGATCCAGAGTATTGACTTTGCTCCAACTATACTGGATATTGCCGGAGTTGAGTATGAAGCAGATACTGCTTTTGATGGTATGAGCCTTAAACATATCCTTAAAACTGGAGAGGGCTCAGCACATGAGTCTCTTTTTGCAGAACTCGGATACGCTCGTTCTGTAAAGACAAAAAAATGGAAATATATCTCAGTAAGGTATCCGGAAGATGTTCAGGAGAAAATTGACCTTGGTGGTACCTGGACAGGTTTTGATGGTGGGATACTTAGATTTCCATATCTAACTGTTAATGGTCATCTCGGACATTATGCATCAATTAAGAATCCTCATTATTTTGAAATGAACCATCTTTATGACCTGGAAGCCGATTCGGCCGAAACAGTAAACTTGTATGAAGAGTATCCTGATGTGGTTCTTCAGATGAAAGAATTACTTTCAGGGTATTTAAAGGATTTTGAAAACAGACCTTTCGGGGAATTTACAAGAGATGCAAACTCAGCACCTTGCCGGGCTATTCTTCCTGTTCCGAGAACCTCAGCCAATACAGTATCTTTTGATGAAGTAGTGCTGGAATGGACCAGTGAAGCCGGAGCAGAGTCCCATGATGTTTACTTTGGAACGAGCAATCCTCCTCCGTTTATTGGAAATCAGGAAGGCAACAACTACGATCCGGGAACAATTCAACCCGGGACAAGATATTATTGGAGGATTGACGAAATAAATGAATATGGTACAACAACAGGATTGATTTGGGATTTTGAAACTGGTTCGGATCTGGGATTAGGGAACAAGGAGGGTTCAACGAATGAACTTTCATGGTCTATATATCCGAATCCTGTTTCAGGAAACCAGGTAACATTTCAGAACCCGGGAAAGAACCCTGCTACTATTTATATTCACAACAGTTTGGGCGGTCTGGTTAAAAGTATCTATGCTTACAAACCGATGATCACACTTTTAACGAAAGATCTTTCACCTGGTATCTATCCGGTTTCCATAAAAGCTCCCGACATGAGCTGGAAGTATAATCTGGTTATTAATTAGTCATTTACTCATAATTATAAATCACAACAATAAGGAAATATTTGTATTTGGCATTAATAATTCACCAAAAGATACAGACATTTTGCAGACAAAAATGCAGAAACAATATCCAAAGTGCTAAATTTGTACATAAACAAACTGCAAAAAATGAATGTTTAGGGAAAAAATGTTGAGTATAATTTCTTTGGTTTGAAATAATTAGGCGCAAAAATAAATAGAAATAATAATATAAATTAACTCTTATAAAAACTAACAGATGAAATCAAGAACAGTTCTACTAACAGTATTATTAATGGCTTTTCTCTCGGTAAAAGCACAGGATAACGATGGTTGGAAAGATCTTTTCAACGGAAAAAATCTTAAAGGCTGGAGAACCTTAAACGGAACATCTGAATTTAAAGTTGAAGACGGTGTTATTATAGGAATCAGCAAAATGGGTACTCCTAATTCCTTTTTGGCTACCAAAGAAGATTATGGTGATTTTATACTCGAATATGAAGCTAAAAATGATCCATCCTTAAATGCCGGTGTTCAGATTCGTAGCCAAAGTCTGCCAGAATATAATAATGGTAGAGTTCATGGTTATCAGGTTGAACTAGATCCTTCAAAAAGAGCATGGTCCGGAGGAATTTATGACGAAGCTAGAAGAGGCTGGTTATATAATTTAGAATGTAATCCCAAAGGAAAAGAAGCTTATGTTCTTGGGGGATGGAATAAATTCAGGGTTGAAGCAATTGGAAATAACATTCGTGTTTGGATGAATGGAGTGCAAACAGCAGATTTAATTGACGATATGACGCCTTCTGGTTTTATTGCCTTGCAAGTTCATGGAATAGGTAAAAGTAAGGAGAAAGAAGGTAAGTCAATAGAATACAAGAATATTAGGATAAAAACTGAAAATCTGGATGCAGAAAGAACACCTGTATCAGGAAACATTCCACAAAACAGTTATTTAATTAATCAACTCACTGAAAAAGAGAAAAAAGAAGGCTGGAAGCTTCTTTGGGATGGTAAAACTACTGATGGTTGGAGAGGTGCTAAAATAGATAAATTTCCTGAAGGTGGTTGGAGCATTAAGGATGGGATTCTTTCCGTTGATAGAGGCGAAGGAGGAGAATCCACAAACGGTGGTGATATTGTAACTATAAAGAAATATAGAAATTTTGTGCTAGAAGTTGATTTTAAACTAACTGAAGGAGCTAATAGTGGTATTAAATATTTCGTTGATACAGAACTGAATATGGGAAAAGGCTCATCTATAGGATGTGAGTACCAAATTCTTGATGATAAAGTTCATTCCGATGCTAAAAAAGGTGTTAGTGGAAACCGGACATTGGGTTCATTATATGACTTAATTACCGCAGATGCTAAATTTTATTCACCTAATGAAAGATCTAAAAGACTTAACGGTGGCTGGAATCGCGCTAAAATTGTAGTAAAAGGTAATAATGTTGAACATTACCTGAATGGAATTAAAATATTGGAATACGAAAGAGGAACACAGCAGTGGAAAGCACTTGTAGCATATAGCAAATACAAAGACTGGCCAAATTTTGGTGAAGCAGAAGAAGGTCATATTCTCCTTCAGGAGCACGGTGATAAGGTTTCATATAGAAATATAAAAATCAAAGAATTAAAATAGTTGTTGGCCGTTGCCAGAATATTAAAGCTAATGAGATGCTTGTTGGTACACCTCCGCGTAAAGGCTGGGAAAAGTTTTATAAATTATAAAATAATGGGTTGATGATTTTATACTTGTAGTTGTTTTTGCGATTACAAAAAACCATTAATCCTTATCAATTTATTAGCCCAAAACCGGCCTCTATTATGGTGTCTAATGAAACGAACATTCTCTTTAAACATTCCAGTATTATTGATCAAACAACTTTATCAACTAGCCTCATGAGAGTTGAGGGGTCGATTAGTGGAGTCCATTCCGGAGAATTAATTCTTGCTGAAGATAATAAAACTATCGTATTTAATCCGGACAAGCCCTTTGCCAACAATGAAGATGTAAAAGTTGTATTTGTGAAAGGAACAAAAACACAGGCAGGTAGTGAGATACCGGAATTCACATTTAACTTTTCAACGGAACCGGCAGGAATAGTTCAGATACATAATGCCGTTTTTAGTGAAAATAGTTCTCTTTATGATTATCAATCTCCAATAGAATTAAAAAAATTAGTACTTCCAGAAAATCAATAATTCATTTCAGGGAAAAAGGAACTTGTATGGAATACCATCATTCCTTGATTATCTTACCGTTTCGATAATTTCCCTCATCGTCCTCTATTCTGTATAAATAAACACCATTTTCAAAAGAGGAAAGGTCAATAGTATTTTCTTCAGATGAAACATTGATCCGGTGTGTAACCTGGCGACCATACAGATCTCTTATTTCAATAGATTTAACTCTGTCCCTGCCAACTTCAAATCTGATAAGTCCATCTGTAGGATTCGGGAATACCCTGAGGTCGGATTCAGTATTAATTTTATTATTGTCCACTCCAAAACAATCCAATTCTCTCCTTACATAAAAAACGGTTGAATTTTCACAACCGTTGATATCTGTATAATACACATTATAGCTTCCAAACATTGCATAGGTAAGATTATCGGATATTTTTACACTCCGTGTTGAAGCTGAAAAACCATTCACTCCTATCCACGACCATGACCATGAATCCTCTGCAGGTTCAGCGGTAATAGAAAGCGAAGAGCCAAGGCATGCAAATACTTCTGTCTCAATCTGGCTCTGAAGTTCCCCTTCAATAGTTGGAACCAAGACAATCTCGAGAGGTTTTGATCCAATGGTCACTTCCTCAAGATATCTGGGACAGCTTTCGTCTGCCCATCGACTCCAAATATTATAACTGCCGGGAGCGAGTCCCCCTAACTCATATACCCATATACCATCAGTTGTTGTAATGTTGTAGGATAAACCACCATCAATGCTGAATTGTAGAGCATCCACATATGGGTTATCATCCACAGAAAAGCTAATAATACCGTCCTCTAAGACGCATGTAGCATCGGTAGTTTTAATTCTGGCCTCTGGCTCTATATCAAAAATTGTGTATGGTCCCAGGTCTGTTGGATAACTTCCATCTGAATTCCGCACCCAGACATTGTAAGCACCACTGCTTAGATCTGATGTTTCCATAAAGGAAGAACCTACAGGAGTATTATATGGGTATGTAATACCTTCATCAATACTAAATTCCAATAAAGAATCTGCATCAACCACTGGATACCAAAAACTTAATTTGCCTAAAATTGTAGCACATTTGGTAGATAATGCTTCTACCCTGTATGCGTCTATTCCGTCAGGTGGGATTTCCAGGGAAGAACGATTATCTGTTTTTCCCTTGACTACCTCAGTCGTAAGTGAGGCGCAACGCAAGTACCAATCGCTTGGAAGATCGTAACCATCTTCGTCCAGGGGCAGCCAGTATCCAATGTCTGGAACCTGCTCCTTATTCTCAGCCAGTTTATACATAGCAGTAGCCTCATCGACTTCATCAAACATAGCAATATAGACCATTTTTGCATTTGAACTGATCGTACGACTGGCCTGGGTCCAGTAAAAGTTACCACCATCTCGTGGAATCTGGTTCTTTTGCCATTCCCCTTCACCTTTCAGATTATACCAGGAAAATCCAGGCCAGATAACCGGAAGGAAATCAATATTATTCTTATCACTCCAATCCTGTCCCGGTATTACATAATTATTAATAAAATTTTGATTGCCATTCGCGGTACCGAACCTTCCTACAGCCCAGGGACTGATAACATCAACCTGCTGAAGTTCATCCAGCCATGATGTTCTTTGGAAAAAATCATGGTTAGTGCCCAACATAATGGTAGCTCTGTATTTTTCTTCCGGACTATTGCGGAAAAAGTCTATTAGTTCCTGTAGATCTGACTCAGGAAGTTCGTCCCTGACTGTAAAGCCCCAGATAGAAACAAGTGGCTTTCCCCGATGATGAAGATAATTCGGGCTTTCAGTTATTTTCATATCATCGACAAGATGTTTCCAGTCATTAATTACCTTTGACATTTCACCCGGACCCAAACCAGACAGATCCCACATATTTACAAAAGCCCTGTCATATTTTTCGCAGCCAGCCATCACATTTGCTGTAACTGTATCCCGGGCTGCTTTTAGTCTTGAGTCATTTAGGGAAACAACGAATCGTTGCAGGAATACTCCGTCAAGGCTATAATCTCGCAGCCATTTCATATGTCTCATGACAGTCTTTTTAGTATAAGCTGAATATACTCTTGCAACACGTCCATCAGGAAAGCCAAGTCCGGTCTCTAGTTTCTCATCTGGTTCATATTCCCGCATATCCGGGAACATTTCCACTTCTATTGTATTTTCATCCTGCAGCGCCCCCCAGTGTTTCCATCTGGCAAATTCAGATCCATCATCAGGATGAAGGAACCAACCCTG
>JAGLSB010000458.1 GCA_023135955.1 Bacteroidales bacterium
ATAATTGAAGAAAGTGGCGAACGAATGTTAAATATCATTAATGACCTGATGAACATTTCAAAGATTGAAGCAGGTCAAATGGGAGTATCCGTTTCGGAAATAAATATTAACGCACAATTAGAATATCTTTTTTCATTCTTCAAACCTGAAGCTGAACGAAGAGGACTAAATCTCTCGCTAGTAAATACTTTAGAGTCAAAAAATGTCATAATCATATCAGACCAGGAAAAATTATATGCCATTCTTTTAAACCTGATAAAAAATGCAATAAAATATACAAACAAAGGAAGTGTTGAATTCGGTTTTTCATTTTGTTCGGATAATTCGACTGCTTCGACTGCTTCGACAAGCTCAGCAACCGAAGAATCCTCAACTGAGGAATCAGCAAAAGAAGAATCAGCAAAAGAATTGGAGTTTTATGTAAAAGATACAGGCATAGGAATTGACAATTATCAACTGGAAGCTATTTTTGAACGATTTGTCCAGGCCGACCTTTCCTTATCCAAACCTTATGAAGGAGTGGGTTTAGGGCTCTCAATTGCAAGAGCTTATGTGCTAATGCTTGGTGGTAAAATACGGGTAGAATCGGAAGTAGGCAAAGGATCTCATTTTTATTTTACAATTCCTTACAATTATACCAAAAAAGAAATATCAACGACTAATGACATTGTTTCAGAAACAATGTCAGAGCGTAAAGGTGGAAATTTAAAAATTCTGATCGTCGAGGATGAAGAAGTAGCAAATACTTACCTCTCAATTTTAGTTGAAGACATAGGAAAAGAAATTCTGCATGCAGAAAATGGTGTGAAAGCTGTTGAAATTTGTCGGCAAAACCAGGATATTGATTTAATTCTGATGGACATAAAAATGCCTGAAATGAATGGATATGAGGCGACACGTCAAATCCGTAAAACTAATAAAGATGTTGTTGTAGTTGCACAAACGGCTTTTGCCCTTATGGGGGCCGCGAAAAAGCAATTGAAGCCGGATGTAATGACTATATTACTAAACCTGTTCAAAAGGAAGTATTATTTTCTTTGATTGAGAAACATTTATCAATCAAATAACTCCTTAACAATACTAATTAGCATCCAAATATTTTCCTGCGATTCTTCATCAAGATCTTCGGGTTTAACAGTATTATTTTGACAATGCAAGCAAAAGAGGTTACTAATTGCATTCTGTTCAGATCATTACTTAAAACGTAGTCTAGATTTTCCTGAGTGATACCTGTTCGCTTTTTTAAAATAAATTTCTTAAAGTCGATGGTAGAATATACAATCTGAATATTTTCTTTCAAATCTTCAAAAACCTTTAACACATCTTCCTGAGCACGTGCAGTCTGAATATTTCTTGCATATCTAATACTCTCAGCTAATTCTTTTTCAGATGATAACACTTATTTAAACAGCTTTTATTGGATAAATTTAATATAAATCCCTGTTTTTAGAAAGGTAGAGGTTTCAAAATGGGGATCTTTTAGATTCTGAATCGAGTAATTGATAATAATAATAGATTGCTTAGCCTCCTGAATCAGTATACTTATTCCATAGGAATCCAGCAACCGTAAAGAATACGAGATTGCTTCGCCTCCTTCGTCAGCTCGCAAAAACGGAGTCTACTCGGGGGTAGGGGATAAAAAAGTTGGCGGCAAAGCCGCCAACTTTTTTATCCCCCCGCAATACCAAAGCCACGTCCATTGCGATGGAGCCTGAGGGACGAGGGCGACTGAAGCAATCTCGTCTCAACTTGGTCAATATCCGAAAATGCAATGTGGGGCCCGAGGGCGACTGAAGCAATCTCGTCCTCACCCTCAACAAGGCATTATTATTTTGATTTTCTTGTATCTTTTTCGGAAAACAGGAGGAGCAAACCTGAATATAATAATACTTCTATTTGCAGGATTGAAGGAGCTAAGAAAAATAGCAAATATTTTTACTAGCTTGTTACGATCTGAATAGCAGACCTTTATATCGACCTATGCAAAATCCTGTGTAAATAAATAATTTTTTGGCAAAGATTTTGGATAAGACTTATTAAATGTTAATTCTCTAAAAAGAAATGTCATGAAAAACTTTAGCATCATAATAGCAATGTTATTTTTGGCTTTCACAGTGGAAGCACAAAATGACGAAAGTACCAAGAGAACCCCTGTCAAAAAATCGACAAATACATCTGTACGAAAAACTACTACTAAAAAGGCTCCAGCAAAGGTAGCTAAGCCCTCCTCTAATTCCAGGAGCAGTGCTACCAAGCCGTCTGGCTCTTCATCTGCTAGAAGTAGTACTTCGAAAAAGAGTAGTTCATTTACCCCACCAAAAAGGACTACGCCAACTACTACTTCAAGTAGTAGCAGCTCGGCTACACCGGCAACAAGGACCAGCCCGACAAAGGCTACAAGGAGCACTGAATCGAGAAGTAGCAGCTCGACTACACCTCCAACGAGGACTACTACTACCAGAACCACCGGCGATGATGCAAACAGATCGGGTTCATCACGAACAGTTAATTCTCAATCCTCAAATACGCGTGAGAGAAGTACAGGAACAAGTACTGTAGATGCTCAAAGAAGTAGGAACTCTCAATCGACGCGTGGCGAAGTATATACTCCGAGAACAGCTGTAAGAGATGCTGAGACAAGAAAAGTATATACTACTCACACAACCCACAGGGTAAAAAGAAAAGCACCCACAGTTCACTATACACAGCAAACTTTGGATTACAGAAGAACTCATCATCCTTATATTGTACCAAGAGTAACTGCTATTTATTGGAATTCAAATATGTACTACAATTACAGACTTTGGTATCCCGATTTCAATCTTTGGTACTATCCATACGGATATAGAATCCATACCATTTCTGCTTACGATGCCTACAGTTACATTGGTGAGATAGCAAGAATTTACGGAAGAGTAACTGAAGTATGGTACGCAAGAGAAACCAGAGAATATTACTTATATATTGGTGGATCTTTTCCTCATCATGACTTTACTATAATCCTTGAGTCAAATGATGCAAGAAGATTCAGTAGTAATCCTGTAAGATACTTCACAAACAGACAATTAACTGTCACTGGACTGGTTAGCTTATTCGAAGGAAAGCCTGAAGTATTTGTAAAAAGAAGATCTCAGATTAGTATGTATTAGGTGGTGGTGTGCTGATGTGCTAATTTGCTGGTGTGCTAGTTACAAGAAACCAGAACCAGAACCAGAACCGAGCGAAGCGAGCTCAACGACTGAAAGGAGTTTAACCAGTAACCAGTAACAAATAACCAAAGCGGCAATGTTTTCTAAACATTGCCGCTTTGGTTTTGGTATTAAGCTAGTGACAATCGATGAAGATACAATCTAATTGAAGTGAGCAATTATTACAATTTTACTGCTTTAATATCTGCTGATACAACATAATTTTCAATCCCTTTATTTGGCGCCCAATCCTTAATGAACTCACGACTTTTATCTTTTGGCTCAATACTAATTTCTTTAAATCCTGCCTTTTCCAACAATCTATTAATCTCCTTAATAGAAGTTGCACCGGCCATACAACCAGAATACAGAGATAAATCATTTCTTATTTTATCAGGCAAATCAACAGTAGAAACAATATCTGATACCGCCAATCGTCCGCCAGATTTTAAAACTCTATATGCTTCAAAAAATACTTTCTCTTTCTCTGGGGATAAATTTATTACACAATTCGAAATAATAACATCAACAGTAGCGTCAGCTACCGGAAGATTCTCTATTTCACCAAGACGGAACTCAGTATTCGAATAATCTCCATCTTCTGCAATACTTCTAGCTTTTGCAATCATTTCTGCTGTCATATCTACTCCTATAACTTTTCCTCTTACTCCAACACTCTTTGAAGCTAAAAAGCAATCGATCCCTCCCCCGCTGCCAAGATCCAATACAACTTCTCCAGATCTAATTGAAGCTATTATTTGAGGATTACCACATCCTAATCCCATATTTGAACCTTCAGGGGCATTTTTATATTCATCAACAGAATATCCTAGTTTCTTTGTGATATTATCTAAACTAATCTCTTCTGTAGTTTCACAGCAAGCAGAATCATTACAATCACACGAAGAATTCGATAATGCAACTCCTTTGTAATCTTCCATTACTGATTCTCTTATTTTTCTTTTTTCTAATTTTTCCATTTTAATTTCTCCCTTTAAAATATTAAACTTTCATACTATAGTCGGGGAAAGTTTAAAAAAGATGCATATGTTAAAAAAATTCAGCAATTATTACAATTATCTTGCCTTGATCTATATTCAAGTATATTACCCCTTTTGTCCAATTCAAATTTACAGCATTCATTTAATGCGCTCTTAAGTTTCACTCTACCTCTTTGTATCCTTGATTTCACACCCGATAAGCTGATGTTTTCTTTGTTTGATATTTCTTTTTGTGATAATCCTTCTATTTCATAAAGTCTAAGTGGTTCTGAATATTTTAAGGGAAGCTGATTGATAAATGGGACAATCCATGTTGCTACTTCTGTATTTTCGTTTTCGTCAGTCTCTATCTCTCTGTCTTGGTTGGTAATAGGAATAGACTTCTCTTTTATTTTCTTCCTGTTAAAATCAGCAATAGTATTTCTAGCTATTTGAAAAATCCAACTTTCTAATTTTCTTTCGTCTTTAAGAGA
>JAGLSB010000459.1 GCA_023135955.1 Bacteroidales bacterium
CAATTAATTGAGTAGTCAGAAATAGATTTCTATCCAAATTAGTTGAGTCCAGAACATTTACAATAATATCGGGCATCTGTTCTGAAATGAAGTTTCTTACATAAACTTCTTCCGGAGAATAAGAACTTAAAGAATATGTTCCGGGAAGGTCATAAATATTGAAAATGTAACCTTGATATTCAATCCTGGCTAGTTTTGTGTCAACTGTAACGCCACCATAATTACCAACATGTTCAGAGGATCTTGTGGCTGAGTTAAAGATTGAAGTTTTTCCTGAATTTGGATTGCCAATGAGAGCAATATTTATAGTTTTTTCTTCCTTACTAAGTATTTGATTGTCATAATCGAATTCTTGAGTGCCAAAGTATTCGGGTTTTTCTACGTAATTCCCTTCAGTAATCACTTCAATAAGTGCGGCTTCGGCCTTTCTTAAAGAAACTTCATAACCCATAATTGAATACTGTACAGGGTCAGCCAGCGGAGCGTTTTTTATAACAGAGATTTTCTGTCCTTTAATGAAGCCCATTTCCGAAATACGCTTCCGAAATGCACCATGACCACGCACTTTTACAATTACTCCGCTATTATTTGTTTCTAACTCTGAAAGTAACATTATCCTAATTTAAGCATGCAATGTTAGTAATGTTAATCCATTTCGCTATCCCCACAATTAGGTATTTCAATACGATTCGTCAAGTTTATATTGACAAATACTTTAATATTTTGTAACTTAACTTATTATTTTCCGTATTTTTTATTATGTAATGGATGAAAACGAGAACATATTTGATAAAATAAATGAGATCTTCGGTGGATTACCTGGTTCCTTGAATATATTGGAGGAGCAAATCGATATCGATATTCAAATGAATTATTTTGAATCATCTCGCAAACTCAAGAAAAGGAAACTTGCCGGTAATATTATGGAAGATTCCTCTCGGCTTTTTTCTGAGTCAACGAGTATGGAGGACAAGAAGAATTTATTAGTTCAATTGGCATCATTAGATAAGGTTGAGGCTTTTCGAACTATTGAGAAATTTCAGAAAAGTGAAAATGATTTACTTAAGGATTGGGCAATTTTAGCATTGAAAGAAAGTAGAATGTTACTTGAGTCCAAAATATTAGATGAGAATCAGGTTTTTATTTCAACCGGATTGGGTGGGAAAGGTGACAAGCTCAGATATTTTGTCATTGTTCTAGGGAAAAATTTGAAGGAATTTACTGATTTGCATAAGAAAATTATCAAAAATGAATTCAATTATGCACTTAAAAAGCATAATTCTGTAGTTGAGAATATTGAGTTTTCAGAAGAAATGGCAACTATACTCGCCGTCGTTCCCATAAGTTCGCCTGTAAAAGCTGTATTTGAAGAGGCTGTTTATGAATGTAATAATTATGGAGATTTCCTTATTCCTGATTTTATTATTACAAATGTCAAAAAATTAAGTTTCGATGATATTAAAGAATTCATCAAACAGCAAAAAGAAAATAAAAGTTTGGACATCGAAATTTAATTCCCGTTAAAATTAAAATTTACTCCATTCTATACAAAATGGAGAACAATTAATTAAGTTAGGATTTTGTCTCTTCGAGATCTTCAAATTCAATATTAGTAAATTTTTCCTCTATTTTAGTCTCGGAATTATTACTTACATGTTCTACTGCATCTCCTTGAGGATTATTTTTTTTGATATAATCTATTGCTGATGTCAGGCCAGCTGCAAATTTCTCAAAATCTTCTTTATAAAGAAAAATTTTGTGCTTCTCATAAAAAGAAT
The DNA here is from genome assembly GCA_023135955.1 of Bacteroidales bacterium. Taxonomy (GTDB): domain Bacteria; phylum Bacteroidota; class Bacteroidia; order Bacteroidales; genus JAGLSB01. The sequence goes on from JAGLSB010000459.1 coordinate 1,779, forward strand.
TGCCTTCACGATTAAATTTTTTCTTACTTTCCGTAATTGTAAGGTAGTAATCGTTTCGACGTGTGGCCTTTACATCGAAAAAATATGTTCGCTTACCCGCTCTTACTGCTTCGGAAAAGATTTCTTCCCTTGGCTGATTATTAAATTCTTCTTTCTTTTCAATTCCGTCTTCCATCATTTTCTCGTTTTAGTTAATAGAGTTTCAAAAATAAAAAAATATTTTAAATATCATTCAAATTCTAATATATATTAGACTTTTTACAAAAAATATTGTTTACTTATCTCCTTCTATCTGGCAATTAATAGGAATATCCTCATTTTGTTCTTCAAATAAAAAATTTATTTACCTTTGCAGACTTAAATATTAACAATTCAGGTTCTTTAAATGATAAGCAGAAGACTTCTAAGGATTAAGGTGCTGCAAGTATTGTATGCATATTATAAGTCCGACCAGAAAGAATTAAATCTTTCAGAGAAGGAATTATTTTTCAGCATAGGAAAGTCATATGAATTATACCATTTTCTCCTAATACTTTTTATTGAAATAGTTGATTATGCTGAATCTCGTATTGAATTGGCACGAAATAAAAAAGTTCCAAGTCATGCTGACATAAATCCACACACAAATTTTATTGATAATAAATTTATTGCTCAACTAAGGAGTAATTCAAATCTAAAATCTTTCATTGATAATAATAAAATAGGTTGGGTTCAGCATCCTGAATTTATAAAGGAAATATTTATGCTCGTTCAGGAAGATAAGGATTATCAGGATTATTTGGAATTAGAAAGTACAGATTATGCAGCTGATAAGAAGATATTCTCTAAAATTTGTACTGATATCATTCTTCCAAATGAATCTTTGCATCAACTTTTAGAAGAAAAAAGTATTTATTGGAATGACGATCTGGACTATATTGTTTCTATGATTGTTAAAACTATTAAGAAGTTTAAGCCAACCGATGGCGAAGAGAAAGAACTTTTGGCGCTTTATAAAAATGAGGAAGACAGAGATTATGTAAGAATGCTCTTCCGAAAGGCTATTGTCAATAGGAATTTAAGTCTTAAGCTTATTGAAGAGAAAGCAAGTAACTGGGATTTAGAAAGGATAGCGTTTATGGATGTTATTATAATGCAGTTAGCTATTACAGAACTGATAGAATTTAAATCAATCCCAACTAAGGTTACCTTAAATGAGTTTCTTGAAATAACTAAATATTATAGTACAGAGAAAAGTAACAGTTTTATCAATGGGGTTCTGGATAAGATAATGCAGAAACTCAAGGCTGATAAGAAAATAAAGAAAACAGGAAGAGGCTTGATTGGAGAGGTATAATCTGTATTTATATGAGCTATAAACTGTTTATATTGTTTCCTATACTGGTTATTTATTTATCAGCATGCAAACCTGTTTCAACAGGAGATTCTGCTAAAGTTGTAAAAAGTGGTTATCCTGCAATTATTGAGTTTGATGAATTGGAGCGCGACTTTGGTAAAATAACAGAAGGCGAAAAAGTAGGTTGGTATTTTAAATATAGAAATGCAGGAGAATCTGATTTATTAATATCAAATGTTATAACAACTTGTGGATGTACAGTATCAGAGTATAGTAAAAAACCATTATCTCCAGGAGGGGAAGAAGAATTGCAGATTATCTTTGATTCTAGTGGAAGGAAGGGGAAAGAAATTAAAAATGTAAAAATTGAGTCTAATGCTCAGAATAATATTGTTAATCTAAAATTAATTTTCGAAGTCATTAATTAAAATTAAAATAAGCAAACATGAATTTACTAACTATTTTTTTACAAACACCTGCAGCAGGTGATCAACCAAATGCTTTAACGTCTCTTTTGCCATTACTACTAATAATTGTAGTTTTCTATTTCTTTATGATCAGACCTCAGGTTAAAAAACAAAAGGAACTTAAAACTTACAGAAGTGGCATTCAAAAGGGTGATAAGATTGTTACAACAGGCGGAATTTACGGGAAAGTAACCGATATTAAGGACCAAACTATTACAGTTGAGATTGCAGAAAATATAAGAATAAAGATAGACAAAAATGCAGTTCTTAAAGATTCATCTGATGTAGGTACGCAAAAATAATATTGTATAACTTCATTATTAAAAAAGCTCGGTTAATATATTAACCGGGTTTTTTTGTGTGTTCATGGTGCACAGCTTGACATGTTAAATATTATCAAATTTTTAAATACAGTCTTCTCCATTGTCCATTCCCTATTATTTTTTACTTTCGTAGGAACAATTTATTAAGATAATGAATAATCGCTTTTCAGATTATATTTCAAAGTTTAGGAATAGGGAAAAACTTGTATTCAGGAGAAAAGTCTTGGTATTTGGTTTCTTCTTAGGATTATCTATCATTATTTGGTTAATGAATGCACTTAGTAAAAACTATACTACATATATTGATTATCCGATAAGATTTAAGAATTACCCTGAAAATAAAACCTTAATTGGCGATCTTCCTGCTGCTCTTGAATTAAGAGTATCAGCTCATGGTTATGCTCTTTTACGTAATAAGATTAGCTCCAGATATATTCCAATTGTGTTTAATGTCAGATCTTTTACCCTTAATCGGTTACCTGGTAGAGATTCTTCATTCTTTTTTATTGAATCAAGGTTTATTCAGGATTACGTATCCAAGCAATTGAATTCTGAATTTGAAATTATCGATATTAAACCTGATACTTTAATTTTCCCCTTTGCTCAGGTCCATTCAAAAAAATTATCCATTCATAGCAAGGCAAAGTTTGAGCTCGATAAACAATTAATATTCAAAAATAAAGTAAAAATAGTACCTGATTCTGTGTTAGTTACTGGTCCTGATTACATTATGGATACTATTTCTGTAGTATTTACTAAAGATGATGATATTGGTATAATTTCAGGCTCTAGTGAAGTAGTTGTCGATTTGGAAGAAGTAAATTATATTGGTTATGAGACAAAAGAAGTTAAATTATTATTTGATATTGAAAAGTTCACTGAGAAAGTTCTGGATGTTCCTATTACACTTCTAAATGTACCAGATTCACTAATGTTAAAAACATTTCCAAGGCAGGTTAATCTAAGTTGCCAGGTTGGGCTAAGTAATTTTGATTTTTTACAGGCAGATATGTTTACGTTACAGGTTGATTATAATTCAATAGTACCTGGTGTCTCTCGCTTGAAAGTTGAATTGACTAAGGAACCAAATTTTATTCACGGTGTAAATTTAAAGCCTAAAACTGTTGAGTATCTTATTGAAAAATAATGATTAAAGTTGGTTTAACTGGAGGAATAGGCAGCGGGAAAACTACGGTTGCAAACATGTTTCGGATACTTGGCGTCGATATTTATTCAGCCGATTCTGAAGCAAAAGTCTTAATGGAGAATAATAAAGAATTGAAAACCAGTATCATTTCATTGTTGGGTGAGGAATCCTATTTGAACCAGAGCCTTAATTCTGCTTTTATCGCATCAAGGGTATTTAACAATCCTGGCTTGCTAGAGAAATTGAATTTACTTGTTCATCCGGTTGTAAGAGAGGATTTTGCTGATTGGATAGAAGAAAGAAAATCAGCGCCTTATATTATTCAGGAATCAGCAATTCTTTTTGAGAGTGGATTTTCATCCTTTTTCAACTATACAATACTTGTAACTGCTGATATAGATACCAGGATTGATAGGGTTGCAAAAAGAGATAAGATGAAAAGATCGGCCATTATTGCAAGGATAGAACAACAAATGTCTGATGAAGAGAAATTGAAATATGCTGATTTCCAACTCAACAATTCAGTGAATAAATTGTTAATCCCACAGGTTCTTGAATTACATAATAAATTTGTTTCTTTGCACAGAAAAAAAAATATAAATGGGAAAATATAATAAATGGATAGCTGGAGGATTAGGCTGGGCGTTTTTTGGTCCTCTTGGAGGATTGTTAGGCTTTGTAGTTGCTGGTGCTCTGGATGGTAATGAACGGAATAAGCTAAACAATCAAACCGGGAGAACTACTACAGGTGATTTCGTAATGAGCTTAATCGTACTTGTTGCTGCTGTTATGAAAGCTGACGGAAAAGTTTTAAAGGTCGAATTGGATTATGTAAAGGCATATTTTGTTAGGAGCCTTGGTCATAATTCTGCCGAGGACGCATTAAGGATGCTTAGAGATATACTCAATCAGAATATTGATTTGCATGCAGTTAGTACACAGATAAATTCAAATCTCGATTATTCCTCAAAGCTTCAGATGATGCATTTCTTGTACGGCATAGCTGCGTCAGACAGAGATTTTGCTGCTTCAGAAAGAAATGTAATTCGAAATATTGAAAATTATTTAGGAATAAGTCAGAAAGACGCAGATTCTATAATGTCGATGTTTGTCCCTTCTACCGATGCAGCATACAAAATTCTGGAAATTAATACAGATGCAAGTGATGAAGAGGTCAAAAAAGCTTACAGGACTATGGCTAAAAAATACCATCCTGATAAAGTCTCATACCTTGGTGAAGAGTTTAGAAAGACTGCAAATGAGAAATTTAAGAAGGTAAATGATGCATATGAACAAATTAAGAAAGAGCGCGGTTTAAATTAATAATTGAAAAATGGAATTAAAGGATATTTTAGCTATTGGCGGAAAGCCTGGATTATATAAATTTGTTTCACAAGCAAAGAATGGAATTATTGTAGAGGGATTACAAGATAAAAAAAGGTTACCGGCATATGCTACAGATAAAGTAAGTGCCCTTGATGATATAGCAGTTTTTACAGAAGAAGAAGAGGTTCCGCTGGCTGAAGTTTTTGTCAATATATTCAAGAAAATGGAAGGTGGAGCTGCCATAAATCATAAATCTGACTCAAGTGAGTTGAAAGATTTCTTTTCTGATGTCCTACCAGGATATGATCGTGAAAGAGTGTATGTTTCGGATATTAAGAAAATTTTAGCCTGGTATAATCTTCTTCATGAATTAGGGATGGTTGATGGTGAATTAAAAGTAAAAGAGGAAGAGGATAAAGAAGTAGAAGAAAATAAAAACACTGAAAAGGAGGCTGCTGAGAAAAAGGAGAGAAAATAGAGAAAGTTGTACTTAGTGTGAAGTAACCACCAACCCTCTTAATCAGACTCTTTAGCAACTTCCCAGATTTGATTCATTTCATCAAGACTCATATCTTTTAGTTCCCTACCTTTGTGTAAGGTCTCTTTTTCAAGATATAAAAACCGTTTAGTAAATTTTCTATTAGTTTTTTCAAGGGCTGTTTCCGGATCAACATTATAAAGGCGGGCTGCATTGATTATGGAAAAGAGAAGATCTCCAAACTCTGATTCTGTTTTCTCATGATCTTGATTTTCGATTTCATCCTCAAGTTCAGATAATTCTTCTTTAACCTTATCCCAGATTTGTATTCTTTCATCCCAATCGAAACCTACTGCTCTAACTTTCTCCTGAACTCTGCTAGCTTTTATCATAGCAGGAAGCGAATTCGGCACACCTGACAAAACAGATTTATGACCTTCCTTGCGCTTTAGTTCTTCCCAGTTCTCAACTACTTCAGTTACTGATTCAACTGCTACCTCACCAAAAACATGAGGATGTCTGAATACAAGTTTTTTGTTAATGTTATTGATTACATCTGCTATGTCAAAACTATTTTTTTCTGTTCCTATTTTGGCATAAAAAACTATATGAAGTAATAAATCTCCAAGCTCTTTTTTTATTTCTTCTAAATTCTCATCTAATATCGCGTCAGCAAGCTCATAGGTTTCTTCAATTGTTAGACTTCTAAGGCTTTCAAGCGTTTGTTCTTTATCCCAAGGGCACTTTTCCCTAAGTTCATCCATAATATGCAGCAACTCTTCAAAAGCTTTAAGTTTTTCAGTTATCGAATTTATCATCATTATTTTACTTTAAGAATTCAATTCGAATATTCGAATTTAAATTTAAATTTAATAGCTTGCTCGCATTACCACTATTAATAGCAATTTCAAGCAATCCAGTGGAATTAAAAAGTGCAAGCAAATCTCCTCCGGGAACAGAATTATACGTCTTATTTATTTCAGTAAGGGTATAATGTTTACTTTGTACGTAAATTTCAAAAGGATTATTATTGCCAGCTCGGCTAAATATTTCTTTAGTTATATTAGTTATAGCATTGCCATATGAGTCAATGTATATAATACTTCCTGAAATAGAATTTTCTTCAATTGTGGCTCTTATTGGAATTCTCTCTGTATAATTATTGACTACTTTTCCAATTGAATCAAAGGGTTCACCTTTTGATATCCTATATGCTGCCTCAGTAAAAGTTATTAAGCCCGGAAAACTCTGTGACCCATCTGGTTCAAGTGAAGATAATTCAACTTTTCCTGCTATATTTTCGTTTAGTATCAGATTAAATATGCCATTATCGGTACCAATAAAGTAATGACCCATAGCCTTGACTGCCATGTATTTGCGGTCATTATCCGGCTCTGAATCAATATAAATCAGATGAATTGAATTCTCAGGAAAGTGTTCAAAGGAATTTCGTATAATAAATGCTCCCTGACTAAGATTAAAAGCTTTAACATTGTGATTGATATCAGTGATTGTAAACTTCTCATTCAATTTGAGTAACTGACCTTTAACGGCTGCCAAATAATAATCATTATTATTCCAATCTGATGTTATGGTAATTACTGGCATATAGAAAGCAATCTAAAAATGCTGTGATTATTGTATTCTGAAAAAAATACACTTATTTTGTAAGTGATAAAATTAGTGATTATTATTTATATTTAATGATTGAGAAGACTTTATATTTGGAAGGAATAGACCCAGTTGATTTTTTTGGAATTAACAATGTCAGGTTTGACAAGATAAGACACAATTTCCCAAAATTAAAGATTTCTGCCAGAGGTGATGAAATAAAAGTTAACGGAGATGAGCCTGAGATTCTTTTGTTTCAGTATAAAATTGAAGCTCTGATTTCTCACATTAATACTTATAAGGATATTTCACTGGAAGAAATTGATGACTTGATGAGTATGAATTCTATAAAAAAAGATATTATAGAGAAAAATGATATCTTGCTTTATGGTGACAATGGAAAGCCAATTAAGGCTCAAACTGTTAATCAGAAAGGACTTGTGAAGGAATGTGTTAAAAACGATTTGTTGCTTGCTATTGGTCCTGCGGGTACAGGAAAAACCTATACTGCAATTGCTTTGGCCGTAAGAGCATTGAAGATGAAAGAGGTTAAGAGGATAATCTTAACAAGACCCGCTGTTGAATCAGGGGAGAGGCTGGGGTTTTTACCAGGTGATTATAAGGAGAAATTAGATCCATATTTACAACCATTATACGATGCTCTTAATGATATGATTCCACTTAAAAAGTTAAAGGCATTAATTGAGGAAGGTATTATTCAAATAGCTCCTCTTGCTTATATGAGAGGAAGAACTTTGGATAATGCTTTTGTAATTCTGGATGAAGGCCAAAATGCAACAGGGAATCAGTTAAAAATGTTTTTAACAAGGATTGGCAGGAATGCAAAATTCATTGTTACTGGTGATGTAACTCAAATAGACCTTCCTCGAAAAAAAGATTCGGGATTATTAATCGCTGAGAGTATTCTTAAGGATATTGATGGAATTTCGATCGTTCGATTTGATGACAGAGATATATTGCGACATAAATTAGTGAAATATATTGTAGATGCTTATAAAAAACATGGAGATAAAGAAAATTAATAAAAAAGTATTATGAATCAGGCAATTGAAAAAACTTCGTTTGAACTTCCCGGGCAAAAGAGCCTTTATAAGGGGAAAGTACGTGATGTTTATAACATCAATGGTAATTTATTAGTAATGGTAGTTAGTGATAGAATCTCGGCTTTTGATGTTGTCTTACCACGTGGTATTCCATTCAAAGGGCAAGTACTTAATCAGATAGCTGAAAAGTTTTTGGATGCAACAGAGGATATTGTTCCAAATTGGAAAATTGCAAGCCCTGATCCAATGGTAACTATTGGAAAACTTGCGGACCCATTTAAGGTTGAAATGGTTATTCGTGCCTATCTCACCGGACATGCCTGGCGTGAATATCGTGATGGAAAGAGGAGTATTTGTGGAGTTCCATTGCCAGATGGTCTTCACGAGCATGATAGATTGCCATCAC
>JAGLSB010000046.1 GCA_023135955.1 Bacteroidales bacterium
TCCCGAGTCCTCGGGAGAAAGCGTGGGTACTACTGCCGGAAATAAATTAATAGGTTCTTTGATAGAAGAAATAGTTACTGGAGAGATGCAGGAGTGGTTTAACTGGCATCCCGAGTCCTCGGGAGAAAGCGTGAGGACTCTTGTTAATATAAATATTAGGTTCTTTGATAGAAGATATAAGTTACTGGAGAGATGCAGGAGTGGTTTAACTGGCACGCCTGGAAAGCGTGTGTACCCCAAAAGGGTACCGGGGGTTCGAATCCCTTTCTCTCCGCGATATAAAATGGGTAATAAATAATAAAAAATTAGAAAGTATTAAATTTGTGTCATATTTATTAATTATTTAAGCCATTAAGCTTGAATTTATTATAAAAAGAATATACTTTTGGGACTTTATTAAACGTTAATTAAAATAAATATTTAAACTAAAATTGAATCATGAAAAAGTTATTTGCATTTATAGCAGTTTTCAGTTTGCTAATGATGGGAACATCATTTGTTGCAGTTGCTCAGGATCAAGCTACAGATGAGTCGACTGAAGCAGTTGACGAAATGGTAGATACAACAGCTGCAGAGGAAGTTGTTGAAGAGGCACCTGTTGTTGAAGAAGAAGTTGCTGAGGAAGAAGTTGCTGAGGAAGATGGAGGATTATCAGTTCTTCATAAAAACCTTAAAACCAAATTTATTGAAGGTGGAGCTTCATTTATGGGCGCGGTTCTTCTAGCACTTATCTTTGGACTAGCATTTGCATTTGAAAGAATTATTTATCTGGGTCTTGCTACAACAGATACTGAAAAGCTTCTTACTGATGTTGAAGAAGCACTTGAAGCTGGTGGTGTTGATGCGGCTAAAGAAGTTTGCAGAAATACACGAGGACCTGTTGCTAGTATTTTTTATCAAGGGCTTGAAAAGAATGACCAGGGAATTGAGGTTGTTGAAAAGTCTATAGTATCCTATGGTAGTGTTCAGATGGGACTTCTTGAAAGAGGACTCAGTTGGATATCATTATTTATTTCCATTGCACCTATGCTTGGGTTTATGGGCACTGTAATTGGTATGATCGATGCATTTGATAAAATTCAGCTTGCAGGTGATGTTCAGGCCTCTCTTGTTGCCGGTGGTATTAAAGTGGCTCTTATCACAACAGTTTCTGGTCTTATTGTTGCAATTATTCTGCAGCTTTTCTATAATTATATTATTGCAAAAATAGATTCTATTGTCAATAAAATGGAAGATGCTTCCATAACACTTGTTGACATTCTGGTAAAACACAATCTTAAAAAATAAGAAAATATGTCTTTCTCTAAAATATCACAAATAGCACTCTATATAGTTGCAGGAATTTCGGTTCTTGTGGTTGTCTTCTTCTATTTCGGTGAAAATCTCATCAATGTAGCTGCCTATGAAGCCAAAGTGGAGAAGTTAAATGCTCCTGCTGCTGCATATACCTATATGCAAGTAACTGAAGAAGCAGACAGCCTCACTGCAGATGTAGATTCTCTTAACCTTGAGGTTGCTTCAGAAGATGTTGAAACCGATACTGTAGAAGCAGTAATTGAGGAGGAGACGCTCCCTGTTCCAGAAGAGGTTTCAGAACCTGTTGAAGAGATCGTTAAGCTCAGTTTCATGGAAAGATTGGTACACAGAAGAACTGATATAGCAATTGTTTGGGCTTATATACTTGTTGTATTTACTTTGCTAATTGCTGTTGGATTTTCTTTGGTTCAAGTGGTATCCAATTCAAAAGCTCTGATTAAGGGACTTATTGTTCTTGTTGGAATTGCCATCTTGATTGGAATAGCATATATGCTTGGCTCTGATGTTCCAATTGACATTACAGGGTATGACGGTACTGATAACAGTGATCCGAAAGTCTTAAAATTGATTGATATGGGACTCCTCTCAACTTATTTTGTTCTGGGAATAATCCTAATTTCAATTGTATATTCTGAAATTGCAAAGTATTTTAAATAAAAATCCTTGTGTTTCCTATTATTGGGAACACTTTTAAATATAAGAGAATGGCAAGAAGAGACACACCTCAAATTAATGCTGGCTCGATGGCGGATATCGCCTTTCTACTATTGATTTTCTTTCTTGTTACTACAACCATGGATGTTGATACTGGTATCACAAGGCTTCTACCTCCTATTCCTGAGGATGAACAAGATACAGAAGTTGATGTTAAGGAAAGAAATGTATTGGTTGTGCTAATTAACAGGGATGATCAGCTAATGGTAGGTGGAGAAGTGATGGATTTGCAGTCGCTTAAAATAAAAACTACAGAATTTTTCAGTAATCCTACAAATTCAAAAACCTTACCGGAAATGGAAGAAGTGGATGTCCAGTTCCCGCCAGGTTTATCATCCAGATTTCCTGATGGTCTGGGTACTTTCCTGGTGTCCAAAGGAGTTGTTTCCCTTCAGAATGACCGCTCTACTACCTATGGCAAATATTTACAGGTACAGGATGTTTTAGTTTCTGCGGTTAATGGACTTAGAAATCAGTTTTGTATGGATTATTTTGGAAGAAAATACAGTGATTTAAATCCTATGAATTTCGTTGATGACGAAATCATTAAGGGAGTTAAAAAAGTATATAA
>JAGLSB010000460.1 GCA_023135955.1 Bacteroidales bacterium
ACTTTGGCTATCGCTCAGCAACCTTGCTTCGGCTATTTTGAAGTACTTAGTTAGAGGATTGGCATAAAAAGAACTTATTGTACTCTGGTATTTCAGGTATTTATTCCCTATAACATAGAAATGATCTAACATTTTTCCGTTAAATTTGTTTAAAATTTAAAATACCAATATATGGCTGATTTATCTACCTCTTATATGGGGCTTGAGCTTCAAAGTCCTCTGATTGCGGCTTCTTCAGGCTTGACTGACAATTTGCCAAATTTAAAGAGATTTGAAGAATTCGGTGTTGGAGCAGTAGTTTTCAAGTCTTTATTTGAGGAAGAAATTATTTTTGAAAAGAAAGCCAAGTTGGCTAAAATGGGCTCCCATGGTTTTATTTATCCTGAAACAATTGATTTCTATGATTATAACGATGATAACGATAATGAGAGTTCCTATGAATACCTGCAATTAGTAAGAAAGGCTAAAAAAGAACTAAATATTCCTATTATCCCTTCCATAAATTGCATAACTGCTGAACAGTGGACTTATTTTCCCAGAGAGCTTGAACTGGCCGGTGCAGACGCTTTGGAATTAAATGTTTTTATTATGCCCTCTGATTTAAAAAGAGGAAAAGATGAAACAGATAAAGTGTATTTTGACATAATTAACCAAGTTACAGATCTGGTTAAAATCCCTGTTTCATTAAAGCTTAGTTTTTACTTTTCTGATCTGGCCATTATGCTTAAGAAGTTTTCGGAGACTGCTATTAAAGGCTTGGTTTTATTTAACCGGTTTTATAGTCCCGATATTGATATTGACACTCTTGAGGTTAGTTCTTCAAGTGTTTTAAGTAATAAAGAAGACATGGCAACTTCAATGCGATGGATAGCTATAATGCATGATCATGTGAGTTGTGATATGGCAGCTTCAACGGGTGTGCATGATGGAACCGGATTAATAAAGATGTTGCTTGCAGGTGCCAGCGCTGTGCAGGTAGCTTCTGCATTTTACAATAATGGAGTAGGATATGCAGCGGTTATGCTCAAAGAGCTTGAAGAATGGATGGATATGAAAAAATATAAATCAATCGATGATTTCAAAGCCTTAATGAGTCAGCATGAGTCAGGAAATCCAGCTGCTTTCCAAAGAGTACAGTTCATGAAGTACTTTAGAGGATATCGAACATAATATTTTTAAAATTAAAATTACATAAAATGGCATTTACATTAGCAACTGGATCAAAAGCTCCGGGATTTTCATTAAAAGCTACAGATGGTAAGATATATGATTTAAAGGATTTTAGGAGTAAATATTTAGTTGTGTTTTTTACTTGTAATCATTGTCCTTACGTTATAAATTCGGATGAAAATACAAGGAATACAGCTTTAAAGTTCAAAGACAAAGACGTAGAATTTGTTGCTATTAATTCGAACTCAAAAAATACTTATGCAGAGGATGATTATGATAATATGGTAAGTCGAATGCAGAAGTTTAATTTCCCCTGGAAATATTTATATGATGAATCACAAGAGGTTGCACTTTCATATGGAGCATTACGAACGCCTCACTTTTATGTCTTAAATGAGAATCGAGAATTGGTTTACACCGGTAGGGCTTTAAATAATCCGCGCCATCCTTCCCAAAGTAATTTATTCGAACTGGATAGCTGTTTGACAGAATTAACTGAAGGTAAAGAAGTTACTATTAAGCTTACAAATCCAATTGGTTGCAATGTTAAATGGGATGGGAAAGATGCTCACTGGATGCCTCCTGATGCTTGTGATCTTGTGTAAATGATTTGAGGATTTTAAAACCTCAGCACAGAGATTATCGGATAATGATCCGATAAATCTGCTTTAATTTTTTCAAATTCTACAGCTTCGAATTCCTTACTATAGTGAATATAATCTATTCGCAGAGGTATTTTCCCCAAATGTGTATTGCCGCGACCGGTGCCTGCTTTTAGAAATGCATCATCTAGTCTTTTTTGCATTTTATGGTAAGCATAAGAAACAGGAGTGTCGTTAAAATCTCCACAAACAATAACCGGGTAAGGAGATTGATTAATTCTTGCTTTTATTTTATCGGTTTGCTTTGCTCGTTTGATAAAAGCACTTTTCAGTTTAGATGAGATATCTTTAATCTCTTCTATATTTCTATCAGAAGACACAACGGGGATTTTCTCAATAAAACGGTAATTATTTTGGAGAAAATTAACTGACTGAAGATGGTTATTAAAGATTCTTATAGTATCGTTATGAAAAAGGATATCTGTGTAAATAGCTAGGTTATTGCTCTTGTCAAAACGAATGGTTCCTGTTTTTACAATTGGGTATTTTGAGAAAGTTGCTATTCCAAAGCCTGAACTCGAATTTCTGGATGTATACTGAATGTGTTGATAAGGTATTTCTCTGAAAAAACGGGGAGTTGAAGCTGGTTGTGATGAACCTCTATTATAGTAAAATTCCTGCAAACAGATCACATCAGGATGCTCACTTCTGATAAAATTGAAAATTCCTTCGTCGGTATTCGGATCGTTTTCCCAATCGTAAATATTGAATGCTCTTACATTATAAGAAAGGATTTTAAGATCATCGCCTTTCTTTTCATGCAAATCTCTTTTTATTCTCAGTGCAGGTCCTGCATGATAAATATGATTCAGGCCGAGGCTTATTGTAATCAGAGGGATGAGAACAGCCTTTTTCCATTTTACCAACCATAAAATCAAAAAG
>JAGLSB010000461.1 GCA_023135955.1 Bacteroidales bacterium
TTTCAAGTGTATCCCCATTACTTGCCACCACACTATCTGCAAGTTCCGGAGCCAGCTCAATCATCACTTCCCTGCTGGATAAGTTCTCTAAAACGCCGCCAATAGCTGCACCAACACTAAAAGCATGCTCAAGATCAATGGTATTATCGCCAATTACTTCATCGCCAAGGATTAGTGTTCTTAATGGTGTTTGATAAGGAAAATAAACAGCATCGTTTTCATAATCATCAAACTCAATTTCTTTATTTGAACAGCTTATTGCAATTGCAGATATACTTAATAAGAAAAATATCTTTTTCATGTTACTCTATATTAATTTTATAAATATCAAACTATTACCAGCCTTCATTTTGAACCAAATTATATTTCAAAGTCTCACCGTAAGGGATTGGTCCGTATATCTGATAATCTTGAAATTGTCTTGTCTCAACTTCCTCATAAGAATAGGAAAGTCCATCTGCAGAAACCCTTACACCGTAAACTGGTTCATTCAATTGGTCAGTAAGTTTCCATCTACGAAGATCCCAAAATCTCTGATTTTCGAAACACATTTCAATTCTTCTTTCATTGCGGATCAATTCAGTCATGCCTGCCTTGTCGAGACCATCGACATATGCAGTTGAAGTAATCCCTGCCCTGTCACGAATCGCATTGATCACCTGGCGAGCATTGTATCCGCCAATATCACCATCCGGATCTAAGGCCTCATTGGCAGCTTCAGCAAACATCAGCAAGACATCTGTATAACGCACAAATGTGTAATAATGCATTCCTTCAGATTCTACTGTCGGATCAAGATCAACACTTGAAAGGTTCATGAATTTTTTTAGATAATACCCGGATTTTGTGGAAAAATTATCCAAACTCCCAAGGGCATCCTGTGTTCCTGACTTGGTGTCAAATACGATGTTTTTTGCTCCAATAGTAAAAGTTGCCCCATTATATATTATGTATTTATCCAACCTGGGATCCCTGCCTGAATATGGATCATCTGAATTGATTTTACTATCTGGTGTTGGAGTACCATCTAACATAGGAAAAGCGTTTACAAGATTTTGGGAAGGATTTGTAAGCCCTTCACCATATAGAGAAGGGGGATAATTGGTGCTTTCCCAGTCACTTGATGCATTTTCCTTAAAAGAACGCCAGATTACTTCAGGATGCAAATTCACTGCATTTACCACATCGAGATTACTATAAAACTCAATATGATCGCTGTTTGCACTGGTAATATTTGCTAAGTTATTGCTTGAATCCATTAATGCTACAGCAGCTTCAGCAGCCATTTGATAAGTATATGTTCCATCTGAGAATGCCGGGCTTGCCGCATAGAGTAGTGTTTTAACTTTTAGAAACTGAGCCACATGTCCGTTGATCCTATTATTATTCCTCTCTCCGATAGCTTTATCCGCAGGAACATCTCCCGTTGATACCCATCGTTGCGGGAGTAAATTAATGGCTGTATCACAATCTGCCAAAATGAATTCTACCAGGTCATTGAAAGTTGAGCGGGGAATTTTATAATCTGAATCTTCAGCTGTACTTAAAACCCTATCCACAATAGGCACCCCCAACATCTCTCCATTTGCACCTTTGCCGGCATGAGCCTGGAGCAGGTGAAAATAATCCCAGGCACGTAAGGCATGGGCTTCACCTTTTAGTTTAACTGCAAAAATAGAATCTGTAGTTGCATTCTTCCAATACCATTCAATATCTCCTATAATTTCCATAAAAGAATTGATATATAATATATTCTCATAAGCACCGTTCCATTCGTTAAATGGATTTTCATTTGCTGTCCATCCACCTGCAACAAGCGTCTTTATATTATTTGTAGGATCGTTGTTCACAGCATCATCACATGCATATGCCAAGGGGAAACTTTCATGTGAACCTATAACGTTTCTATATGGGTTCATAAGGAGACCTTCTGCAAATATAACAACAGACTTTACGTCTTCAAGATCATACACATTTTCATCCTCTGGTTCCAGGACTTCGCAAGCGCTGAACAGGCCGAGGGAAAAAATTAATGCAAAAATATGATATTTAGTATTCTTCATTTTCTTCATCTTATAATATTTTAAAATGATGTAAGTAATCCCATTGTAAAACCCTTGGTTCTTGGAGTTCCACCAGGATTAACTTCAGTGTATTGAGTATTTTTACCATTGATCAGGATATTATTTGCCCTTACATAAAGTCTTGAATCGCTTAAGAAAGCTTTGTTTCTTCCTCCAAAATGATATGTAATCTGCATAGTAGGAATTTCAAATGTATTGTTTTCGTACATCCAATAATCTGAGTTACGATTATTATGACTTCCATTGGTTGTAGATAACCTTGGATGGATTGCATTTACATCCATATTGTCAGGCCCGTAAGCATCATTAACCATCACTGAATATTTGTCATTACTGTAAACCCGGAAATAATCACCTGAGCGATAGTTGCTATCACCCATTCGTCCAATACCCAATGCATAGAATTCAATATTCTTGAATCGAATATTTAGGAAGAGACCATATTGTGTACGAACACCATGTCCAATAATTCTTATATCGTTCTGATCAATAATATTATCACTGTTCTGATCGAGATATTTGATATCTCCCGCTTGCACAGAACCGTATGTTGGCACTGGCAAACCATC
Organism: Bacteroidales bacterium; assembly: GCA_023135955.1. Classification (GTDB taxonomy): domain Bacteria; phylum Bacteroidota; class Bacteroidia; order Bacteroidales; genus JAGLSB01. The sequence continues at coordinate 2,654 of JAGLSB010000461.1, forward strand.
GATAAGTGTACCATCTGGATTAAAATCATTTTCACTGTATAAGCCATCCGATTTTAGGGCCCACATGGCATCTGATGCGGTTCCTTCCCTGATAAGTGCAACATCCTCTCCCTCATAATTAGATTCCTCTCTCTTTGTAATCTTTGGAGAACTGTAAATCAGGTTTACCCCGGCAGTAATCGATAAGTCATTTGCAACATTGTATGTATAGTCAAGTCCCAATTCCACTCCCTGTTCCATTTCACTGTTATAATTATTATATACAAGGCCTTCAAAACCAATGATCTGAGGGTATGTACTCGACATCAATGTAATATTATCAAGGGAAGCACTGTTAAAGTAACCCACTTCCAGATTCAAGGCACGGTTCAGCATTACAGCATCAAAACCAACTGAAATATCTCTTCTTTTTTGGAGCCATATTTGGTTAGGCACAGAAGCATATTCTGTTCGACTGTTGTAGTAATTCCCATCGCCATAAAAGAACCGATTCCCAATAGAATAAATGCTCTTATATAAATAATAATAATCCCAGTGATCATTTTTGGAAATACCATATGAGGAACGGAATTTCAGGTAGTCAAAAAAGGATCCGTTTGCCATAAAATCTTCCTCAGAAAGGATCCATCCAACTCCAACAGTAGGAGCCATTTCGACTCTGCTATCTTTTTCCAGTTTACGGCTACCAATTCCCATTAATGAGAACTCAGCAACATATTTTTTTGAATACATATAATTGGCAGTAAAACCTGTATGGTATAATACATCCTTTTGTATTTCATCTTTCTCATTGAAGAAACCATTATAAAAAACTGCGGCAGCGTTAATATCATGAGCACCGAATGAACGTTCATAATTCATTGTTCCAAAATAAGTAACTTGCCTGAAAAAAGTAGAATTCCCATCATTAGTGCCAAAATTGTTTACAGAAACATCTGTACCATGGATAACTACTGAATCAAGTTCTTCTGTTACTTCATCAAAGAAAGGCTCATACACTGCAAATTGCGAATTCTGTTGTGTTGTAAGGGAATTAAATAGGTTCATACCTGCAGAGGCTCCGGCAGAAAGGCCCTTAGTAATAAAACTCAAATCGAGATTAAGTTTTGTATTAAACTGAACCTCCCGCTGTAAAAGGCGCTTATTACCGTTTCTGGATAAGCTACCATATTCATTGTCCTGAAAAGAGGAATTCCCCCCGAGCAGCTGTCCGTCCGAAAGTTGGGCATCTGTCAGGATAAAATCTCTAATCGAATCATTCGCAATAAGATTCGGATCCCATAACATAGGATAGCTATTAGGCAATTCTTCAGAAGCTGTATTCCAAAAATCAGGAGCATTGGGCTTCTCATTTTGTGTAACCCTGGCCAATGCATCAATGCTCATATCCATATATTCATTTATAATGAAGTCAAGATTTCCCCTGAAATTAAATAGATTCGTAATATCTTGCTGGGATGTATTCAACCAACCGTTATTTTGACTCCAAAATGAATTTACATAATAACGTACATTTTTGTTACCCCCACGAACATCTGCAAAGACACTTGCTCCGGTTGTATAATCCTTAATATACTCAGGAGTATAAAAAGAATTGTCTGGATAACGTGCAGGATTTTCACCACTTCGTGTTGCATCAATTGCTTCCTGTGAGAATCTCAATGAAGCAGGATCAACACCGTCATTCAATTGCGCCTCTGAATATTTTTCCATATAATCGGCTGCATTAAGGTATTCAGGCATTGCCCTTGGGGTAGATATTCCATACTCACCAAAAACTCTAAGTTTGTTGTCTCCAATTTCACCACGCTTAGTATTGATAAGTATAATTCCATTATCACCCTGTGCTCCATACATGGCTTTCGATATAGCATCCTTGAGCACTACGATAGATTCAACTTCAAGTAGTTTTAAACCACCCAGATAGAAGTCACCTTGCGGGATACCGTCGACCAGGACAACGCTGTTTCCTGTTCCCCATATATCATAAGCGCCAAAAACACCGGGAACTTTCCCGTTCAGCACGGAACTTACACTGGTTCTATGATCTCTCTTAAGTGCTTCTTCTACATCAATAACTGTTACTGATCCGGTAATGCGATCTGATGAAAGTTTTTGAAAACCAAGATCGATATATTCTTCTGCTTCCAAATAAGCAGCTGTAGAATCATTCTGTTCACTGCCTGAATCTGAATTTTCTTGTGCATATATCATTTGTGATAATGAGAAAAGCATTATCGTACAAAGGAGCTTAATTGTTATTCTATTTATTTTCATAATAATTACGAATTGTAAATGTTGAATTGCTACCATCCCGGATTTTGTTCCCAATCAGATGTAAACCTCGTCAAATCATCAGAAAAAGGCATCCAATAATTGGCATCTTTAAATGCAAAAGGTGTAACATTACTTCTGATTACTGTGTTATCAATAACGTTACCTGCGTCTATATCAAATTTCATTGCTTGTAACTGCACCCCGTCTTTCAAGTGAGCTCTTTTCCACCGCCTGATATCATGCCAGTAAACCCCTTCATATGCCAATTCAACAGCCCTCTCATTCCTGTAAAGAAGTCTGAAAGCGGGATCAGAAGCTAATTCACAACTGCCTGGCAAAGGGTTACTTTCATAACTTGGTAGTGCATTTGTCACATCAGGCTGACCGACACGGGCCCGGACAATATTCACTGCCTCTTCAGCGCTAAGCTTTAGTCCTGAAGGTACTGTATTGTAACTACCTGTACTTTCAAATACAGCCTCAGCATAGCTTAGGTAGATATCAGATAAGCGTAATAATGGAGTAGAATAAGTAGCATCACGGGTATTATTTTTTGTCACATTATCTGGATAGAATTTTCTAATACAGTTACTGTTAAATGCTCCGTATTTTACCAGTGCACTGGCGGAGAAATCACAAATGATATCATCCACAGGATCATTATGCACATAGAAGGTAAATTTGAAACGCTGATCCCTATCAATCCATCTCTTGCTTGGATCCTGGTCGTATTCAATTTTATACCGTGATCCGTTGCTCATTTCAAACTTATCCAAATATTGCTGTGAGCCATTGGCCGCAGCCTGATCAGTAATTTGCTTGTAGCCATAAACTCTGGCTTTCGGTCTGGTCACAATATCTTTACCATAGCGATCAACCGGTGCACGAAACAGCACTTCAGTTGTACCAGGCATTAATTGGTCTGTTGTTGCAAAAACAGTTCTTAAATCAGCCAAATCGGTTAAGCCATACTCATTCATCTCAGGCATACCATCAGGCTGGGTACCTTTAAGACTTATCGCAAGATCGATCACCTCCTGGCATGCAGTAGCACACCTGTCGAGTAAGTCCTTATCATAATCC